>JAILMV010000078.1 GCA_024692185.1 Bacteroidales bacterium
AAAGAGCAGGCTGCGAAGTCGCTGGAAGAGATGAAAAATGCATTCAAAGCCCTCTCTGCCGAGAACAGCGAGCACTTCCGCAAGGCCAGCGCGGAGAGCGTGAGCGAACTTCTGAAACCCATACAGGAAAGGTTCAAGGAGTTCAGCGAAAGCGTCAAGACTTCCGACGAGAAGAACGCCGAGCGCAGCGGTTCCATGGAAAAGATGATAAAGTTGCTTTCCGAGCAGAGTCAGAGCGTGGGCAACCAGGCCCAGGCACTGGCCGATGCAATAACCGGCCAGAGCAAGACCCAGGGAGATTTCGGTGAGATGCTGCTGGTGGACCTTCTCCGCGAAAGCGGGCTGCAGGAAGGCGTAAACTTCGACGTGCAGGGCGTGATCCGCGACGAACAGGGCCATGAGATCAAGAGCGACGAGGGCAGGGTGATGATCCCGGATGTGATAGTACACTACCCCGACGGAGGAGAGGTAATCATAGATTCCAAGATGAGCCTGACGGCCTTCGTTGCCTGGAATCAGGCAGTCACTCCGGAAGAAAGGGACAGGCTCGCAAAGGAGCATATCGCCAGCATACGCAAACACGTGGACGAGCTGCGCGGTAAGGATTACGCATCCTACATTCCCGAAGGGCGGAAGAAGATAGACTACAACCTGATGTTCATCCCCATAGAGAACGCTTTCCGTCTGATGCAGGAAGAAGAACCCCTGCTCTGGCAGCAGGCCAAGAACCAGGGCGTGCTGATAGTCAGTCAGATGTCCCTGGCCATAGTACTGAACATGGTACTGGTGGCCTGGAGACAGTTCGACCAGCAGCGCAACATCCAGGAGGTTTACAAAACGGCTTCGGAGCTGATGAGCGTCCTGGAGAACTGGATGGCCGAATATGTGAAGGTTGGCGAAAAGCTAAAGGCCGTGAACGACAGTTACGGAGAGAGCACCCGACTGCTTAAGGAGTCAAACCAGAGCGTGGTGAAGAAGATAGCCAAGCTGGAGAAGCTGGGCGCCACCCGCAAGCGCTCCAATGCCAGCCTCAAGACCGGAGGAAGGCTGATAGGAGGCAAGCAGTCCATTATTCCCGGCCAGCTGGCCGACGGTCTGGATGACGAAGACAATAATTAAGATTATATGAAGAAGATTATCATTCTCGCAATGGCACTGATTTCCGTCAGCGCATTTGCACAGAAGGGCGGAATCGATGCAGCCCTCCTCCAGGAAATCAGCAAAGGCTACGAAGGCAATGCCTCCGACAAGGCCATACGCAACGCCCTCAACACCACCCAGGTAGGCGTTCTGGCCAGGAACGCGGAACGTTCCGCGATGATAGACACCCACTTCTCCGACTGCATCAAGACAGTGGGCATCACCAATCAGAAATCTTCCGGACGATGCTGGCTCTTCACCGGGCTCAACGTCCTAAGGGCAGCCGCAATCGAAAAGTACGACCTGGGCGATTTCCAGTTCTCGCAAAACTACCTCTTCTTCTATGACCAGCTGGAGAAAGCCAACCTCTTCCTCCAGGCAATCATCGACACCAGGAACCTCCCCATCGAAGACCGCAAGGTGGACTGGCTCTTCGCCCATCCCATCAGCGACGGAGGCACCTTCACCGGTGTCGCCGACCTGGTAAGCAAGTATGGTGTGGTGCCCGCCGAGGTATTCCCCGAGAGCCTCGTGGCTAACAGCACCTCTGCCATGCGCGGCCAGATAGCCAATATCCTGCGCCAGGACGGCCTTGCCCTGCGTGATGCCGGCAAGAAGGCCGACCTCCAGGCCATGAAAACGGAGATGCTCAAGGAAGTGTATCGCCTGCTCTGTCTGAGCTACGGCGTGCCCCCTACCGAGTTCGAATGGACCCGCCGCGATGCCAAGGACAACGAGGTCAGCACCAAGACCTACACTCCCAAGGAGTTCTACGAGGAATTCGTGGGTTATGACCTTCAGAACAATTATATAATGGTCATGAACGACCCTTCCCGCGAGTACGGCAAGGTATATGAGATTGAATACGACCGCCACACCTACGACGGACACAACTGGCTCTATGTGAACCTTCCCATCGAGCGCGTGAAGGAAATGGCCATAGCCTCCATAAAGGGCGGAGATGCCATGTATTTCTCCTGTGACGTGGGCAAGTTCCTGGACCGCGAGCGCGGCATCTGCGACATCGACAACTATGACTACGAAAGCCTGCTCGGCGTAAAGTTCACCATGGACAAGAAGCAGCGCGTACTCACCCACGCCAGCGGCTCCAGCCACGCAATGACTCTTATCGGAGTCGATCTCAAGGACGGAGTTCCCCAGAAATGGATGGTGGAGAACAGCTGGGGCAAGAGCGGCTACAAAGGCAAGATCATAATGACCGACGAATGGTTCGACGAATATATGTTCCGCCTTGTATTCGAGAAGAAATACGTCCCGGAAGACATCCAGGCCCTGCTTAAGCAGAAGCCCATCATGCTCCCGGCCTGGGACCCGATGTTCCTCGGAGAAGAATAAAAAAAGCGGCCTGAGCCGCTTTTTTTTATTTCATTCCCAGATTCTTGAAGATGAATCCGTAGATATCCGCCTGCTCCTCCAGGACCTTGGCCAGCGGTTTACCACCGCCGTGGCCGGCCTTGGAATCGATGCGTATCAGGCAGGGATTCGTGCCATCGTTGCATTCCTGAAGGGTAGCAGCGAACTTGAACGAATGGGCAGGAACCACGCGGTCGTCGTGGTCGGCAGTGGTAACCAGGGTTGCAGGGTACTTGGTGCCGGGCTTCAGATTGTGCAGAGGAGAGTAGCCGTAGAGATACTCGAACATCTCCTTGCTGTCCTCGCTGGTGCCATAGTCCGGGGCCCAGTTCCAGCCGATGGTGAACTTGTGGTAACGGAGCATGTCCATCACGCCCACCTGAGGGATGGCTACTGCGTAAAGCTCGGGACGCTGGGTCATGCAGGCACCTACCAGCAGACCGCCGTTGGAACCACCCACGATGGCAAGTTTCTCGGGCTTGGTGTAGCCCTGGGCAATCAGCCATTCGGCCGCTCCGATGAAGTCGTCGAACACATTCTGCTTGTTCATCTTGGTACCGGCAAGATGCCAGGCCTCGCCATACTCGCCGCCACCGCGTAGGGTTACCTGGGCATAGATGCCACCGGCCTCCAGGAAAGGAATGCGGCTCGAAGAGAAGGAAGGAGTGAGCGAGATATCGAATCCGCCGTAACCATAGAGATAGACTGGATTGCTGCCATCCATCTTGATATCCTTCTTATGGGTGATGAACATGGGGATGCGGGTGCCGTCCTTGCTGGCAAAGAAGACCTGCTCGCTGACCAGGTCGGAAAGGTCGAAGGCCGTCTGGGGCTTCTGATATACCTTGCTCTCCCCGCTCTCCATATCATAGCTGTAGATGGTGCCGGGAGTAGTGAAGGATGAGTAGGAATAGAAGCACCAGGGTTCATCCTTCCTGCCGCTGAAGCCTGCGGAACCGACTCCGGGGAGCTTGATCTCCTTGAGGCAGATTCCGGCAGTATTATAGACCCAGGCGTGCGTGGAGGCATCTTTCAGATAGGATGCTATGATCTTGCCGTCCACGAAGGTAGCACCCTCCAGGACGCAGTCGCTCTCGGGTATGATGTCCGACCAGAACTCGCTCGAAGGATGACTGAGGTCCGCCGCCACCAGCTTGTTGAGCTGGGCGCCGCGGTTGGTGAAGAGGTAGATCTTGTCCCCTATGGTTTCGAGGGGAAGGCAGGAATTCTTCATATCGGGAGTCATCTTCACGAAAGAAGCATTCTCCACGCGGAGGTCCTTGACATAAAGATTGTTGCCCACATCGGCCCCGTCCTCGTAGAGGAAGGCCATGGTCTCATCTTCGTTCACTTCCAGCTGATAGAAGCGCAGGGGCTCGGCAGGATTGCTGAAGTAGAGTTCATCCTCGCTCTGGGCCGTGCCTATCTTATGGTAGTAGATCTTATGGACCTCGTTCTTTCCGCTATACTCGTGGCCATCCCCTTCCGGGCGGTCGTATGCGCTGTAGTAGAAGCCGTTGCCGCGCCAGGATGCGCCGGTGAACTTGGCCCATTCTATATGGTCCTCGAGCAACTGGCCGCTCTCGACATCCATCACGAAAATCTCTTCCCAGTCACTTCCGCTGCGGGAGATGACATAGGCCATATACTTGCAATCGTGGGAGAAGTAGGTTCCCTTCAGGGCCACGGTACCATCGTCGCTGAGACTGTTGGGATCGAGGAATACGCGGGCCTCTCCGCCCAGCTCGTCCATCTCGTAGAGCACGCTCTGGTTCTGCAGGCCGTCGTTCTTGTAGAAGTACCACTTACCATTCTTCTTATGGCCGGGCGCTCCTACCTTCTCGTAGTTGGCGACCTCCTTCAGGCGGGAGAGTATACGGGACCTGGCGGGGAGTTTGCGCAGATAGGCATCCGTGACCTTGTTTTGGGCCTTCACCCAGGCAGCGGTCTCCTCGGAGGCATCATCTTCCAACCAACGGTAAGGATCGGCCACTTCGGTGCCGAAGTAATTATCTACTGTGTCGTCTTTGCGCGTCTGCGGAAGTTTGGGCGCGCAGGCATCAAATGCAATTGCAGTCATTGCCAGAATAATAAAGAGTTTTCCTTTCATACATGCAATATAGGGATTTTTACAGAAAAAGCGGCTGAAATTTCTTTCAACCGCTTTTCTTAACCCCTTAATTCAAGGATTAGTACCTGTCTTCGGACGACACGGAAAGCTTCTTGCGACCGTGTGCACGACGGGCAGCAAGGACGCGACGGCCATTGGGAGTGCTCATACGCTCACGGAAGCCGTGCTTGTTGACGCGCTTGCGGTTTGAAGGTTGAAAAGTCCTTTTCATATCTATACTCTTTTAATTTTTCGCTTTAGGGAGTGCAAAGGTAGTTTTTTCCAACCTCAATTACAAATTTTTCTGCAAAATATTCGTCATTTAGCCAAGAATTTATGTTCCAGCAACGAATATTTTCTGCCGGAATATGGAACTTCTTCCTCAAAGCGGCGATTTCAGTTTCGATGTCGCCTCCCTTCAGGTAAAGTATGCTGTTGCGGTAGCGTCCTTTTACCCAAGGGTAGAAGTTTTCGAGGCTGGTGACGGCGCGGCTGACCACCCAGTCCCATTCCCCGGGCAGGCTTTCCACGCGTGCGTTCACGCATTCTACATTCTGCAGCCCCAGCCCGTCCGCGACCGCCTGTGCCACCCGAACCTTCTTACCTATCGAATCGCATAGCGTGAATTTCGCTCCCGGCATTGTCATCGCGAGCGGAATTCCGGGAAACCCGCCCCCAGTTCCTACGTCAAGGATTGTCATCCTTGACGTAGGACACGCCTGCGGCGTTTCTATTTTGTCAGGGGCTCCGCCCCTAACGTACCCTGCGGCTCCCGGGCTTTCCGTCTTCGCACGCTCAGACTCGCCCTCCGCCGAGCACGCTGATGCGTGCTGTCCTTCGAATTCAGCGGCCTGAGGGAGGGTGGATTCCCCCCGAGGGACGTAACACCCGCACGAAGGATAGTATATTTCGAGGTATTGGGCGATGGCGAGGGAATGGAGGATGTGGTGGGCGAAGATATTGTCTTCGTCCTTGCGGGAAATGACGTTGATGCGCGAATTCCACTCCCGCCACAAGGCGACAGCCTGCGCAAAATCCTGTTCAGAAGGTATCAGCATAATCCATGAGCTTCTTCAAGAAGACAACCAAGTTCCTCGATATCGCGGCATATGAGCGAAGGAGCATGCGGCCAAGCCTTGGCCACTTCGAGCGTAGTCTCGCCGCTGAGCACCAGCACACCGAAGGCACCGGCATTGTAGGCCATCTCCACATCGGTGTAGATACGGTCCCCCACCATGGCAATCTGGGAAGGCTTGAGGCCGTAACGACCCTCTATACCGGCAAGCATGGCCGGGTCGGGTTTGCCGATGGTAACATCCGGCTGGCGGCCCGTAGCATATTCTATGCACTTGCAGAGCGAGCCGCAGTCCACCAATATGGTAGGCTGGTCGGTTGGGCAGACCTTGTCCGGATTGGTGGCCAGGTAAGGCAGGCCCTGCGAGACCCACCAGGCGGCACGGCAGAGCCTGGAATAGACCAGGGTGGTATCGAAGGCCACCACGACTGCATCCGGCACATCATCTGCCGAATCCGCGGTGCTGATGAAACCTGCATCCTCGAACTGGCTGACCATCGAGGGAGTTCCCAGAAGGAAAAGCCTCCTGGCCTTGGGAAGATGGGTCTTGATGTAGTCGATGGTAGCAGGAACGGTGCTGTACATCTGCTCCCTTCCGGCCTTGATTCCCATCTTGGCAAGCTTGGCAAGATAATCGTCCAGCGACTTGGTGGGGTTGTTGGTCAGGAAGGAATAAGTGATTCCCATACGGTCCAGCTTCGCCAGGAAGTCGAGAGTGAAGGGGAAGATATTGTTCTCCATATAGATGGTACCATCCATATCGAGAGCTATATGGCGCAAGGCCAGCAATTTGTCGCGAAGTTCGCTATTCATTTGCAATGTAATTTTCAGTGAATTTACGGGAACGCTCGTAACCGTCGCGAGGGGCTTTCCACATCAGCAGGAAGATAACCACCCCAACCATTCCCACGCAAAGGAAGGTGATGAATACGGCACGCCAGCCAAGGTTGTCGGCGATAAGGCCGACTCCTATGGCGGAGAGGGCGGAGCCTATGTAACCCAGGATTCCGGTAAGGCCATTGGCGGTTGCGGAAGCCTCCTTGGTAGCCTGGTTAGCCGCGCCTATGCCGATGAGGGCCTGGGGGCCGTAGATGCAGAATCCTGCGAGGGCCAGCACCAGGGTGGAGAGCAGCACGGGCATATCTACCAGGGCGAAGAGCCCGAGGAAGATCACGGAACCTACCATTGAGAAGAGGCACATGCGATGCGCGCGGCCCTTGAATATCTTATCGGTAGCCCATCCGGCAAAGAGGGTTCCGAACACTGCCGTGAGTTCGAAGGCGGCCACCGACCAGGCGGCTCCCTGAATGTTCATTCCGCGGTCCTCGGTGAGGAACTTCGGGCCCCAGTCGAGCACTCCCATACGGAGCACATATACGAAGATGTTGGCGAGGGCGTAGAGCACTACCCACTTGTTGAAGAATACCATGTGCTTGAGGAAGGCCCCGTGCGCACCTTTCTTGCCCTCGGTGGCTTCCTTGCCAGTGTGGGTTTCCGCGATTTCCGGGAATCCTGCACTCTGGGGGCTGTCTTTCAGACCCATGAAGCAGAGGATGGAACCGCCTACTGCAACTATGGCGGGGATTATGAAACACCAGCGCCAGGCCCCGTAATGGGCGGCGTAGGACATTACGCGGGAGGTCTGTTCGGCATCGCCGAGGCCGTCCCAGCCCTTGATGCTGCCGGCAAGGTTGGATGCGATGCGGGTGACTATGCTGCTATCTCCCGACATATCGGCGCCAAGGTTGGTCATCAGCAAGCCGCAGACCACCACAGCGCAGAAGGCTCCTACCGAGTGG
>JAILMV010000082.1 GCA_024692185.1 Bacteroidales bacterium
AGTACTCAGATACATACTGATGTTGCCACTAAAGAACAGATGATAAAGATTCATTCTGCTGTAAAGTATCAGATTCAAGATGATACAGTGGCTAGCCTGTCTATATGCATGGCTTATAGGGTAAGCCCATTCGACGAGATAATCCGCATAGATAAGGATAAGAAACAGATTAATTTCTCTGCTGATTTTATTTCTCCCTTGCTGTGCTCTACATATGATACTATGCGAGGAATATTCCACGAGAAGACAAAAGACACTTTTCTGTCCAAGTATTCTGTCCCTCTGTCTTCTCCCGCTATGCTTGCATCCTTCAATAAGTTTAAAGTAGTAGATGATTAAACACCCGATCATGTAGGACATGACGGAAAAGATAATTGCCAGCCAGAGTAACCCTCTTGCCGAATACAATGGCGCATAAGCACCCTGCTCTTTATGTCTTAGCTGTCCCACAAATCTCCCGGGCACAGATTTTGCGTTTGGCGTATTTGGGTTAACGATAGTTGTTATGAAACACTTACTTAAACTTTTGATTTTGGCCATACTTCCTTTGGCCGCTTCTTGCAGCGAGAAGCCCGAGGAAGAGCCTGACTACACTTTGAACAGCAATGCCATCATTGGCAGCTGGGAGCTTGATCTGGCAAAGACAGATATATCCGACGGCTTGGTTGCCTGGGTGAAGGATATCACTGTCTTCACTTTCGAAGAGGGTAACGTCTATAAAGCCACGGGTTACTTCGGTGACGTGGAGGGCACGTATTCCCTCTCCGGCAAGGGCGGCAACATCATTACCGCAAAGGTGGATGACCAGACCCATATTGTCTTCACCGTTACCGATGCCGACGACTACATCCTGCATATGAAGGCCAGCGTGCAGACCTACGAGAAGGAGCTCGAGATGGAATGCTATCGGATAGAGATTCCCGCGCAGCAGGACTTCTTCAAGGATGAGGAAGGAGTAGAGTTCCTCTACGACTACATCTATAGGGAACTGAACTATTTCGCTTCCGAGAAGCAGATCTTGGACGATATGATGGTTGCCGGAGCTTCCGCCGATGAACTGCTGAACAGTCATTACCTCTACAGGGCCTGGCGCAGGGCATTCAATTGCTGGGACTACATCGATATGATGCTGGATGGCATTGCCGCCAACGGCAGCAAATACCAGGAGTATCTGTCCGCCAGCAAATCTTACAAGGCCTATCTCCTTTATAATATTGCAAGTTCCTGGGGAGATGTTCCCAGGGGGGATAAGATGCTGCCCGCAAGCGATATCCTCGACGAGGCTATAGCTTGCGCTGGGGATTGCTATCTTCTTCTCTCGGAAATCTATCTCACCAATGGGGATCGTGCCAAGGCAAAGGAAGCCCTTTCCAAGGTGAACAGGATCTCAGTCAAGCCCGATACCATCCTTCCCGGTTACGTCAAAGGCCATCTCAAGCTTCTGGAGCAGGAAGCGGCAGGGGAGACCGGAACCCTCGACGACGCCTGGAAAAAGAGCGAGCTTAGCTACGGCTACTGCCAGATGCTCCGCCGCCTCGGCAAAGTCTCTTCACTACTGCCCACCCCTTTTGCTTTCTCCAAAAAGAATACTTAATTTTGTGTATTAGTCACTACTAGTACACTATATGCAACTCAACATAAAATCAGAAACCGGCAGGCTTAAGGAGGTCATCCTGGGTCTGCCGTATTCGAATGGCCCCACCCCCACGATAGGCGAGACCTTCGATAGCAAATCCTATGAATCTGTCAAGAACGGCGTCTATCCCAAGGAGAGCGACATCATCCGCGAGATGGAGGCTTTCGAGTTCGTGCTCAAGAAGTACGGCGTCAAGGTACACCGCCCCTCGCTGGTGACCAATTGCAACCAGGTCTTCAGCAGGGACGTGGGCTTCGTGATCGACGACAAGATAATCGTCTCCAACATCATCCCCGACCGTCAGGCGGAGATCGATGCCTACGAGAGCGTGTACCGCAACATCCACTACAAGAACATCTACAATCTTCCCGAGGCCGTGCACGTGGAGGGGGGCGATGTCATCCTCTACAACGATACCATCCTCCTCGGGCAGTACAACTTCGATGACTATTCATCCCTCAAGACCGCCCGCACGAACCACCTGGCCCAGGATTATCTGCAGATGATCTTCCCGGGCAAGACCATCATCCCCCTGAACCTCCGCAAGAGCGATACCGACCCCTACGAGGGCATCCTCCACCTGGACTGCACCTTCATGCCGGTAGGCCGGGGGAAGGCCATCATCTACCGGGACGGATTCATGAATCCCCGCGACGCGGAGCACCTCGTGAACGTGTTCGGGGCGGAGAACGTCTTCGACCTCACGCGCGAAGAGATGTATTGGATGAACTCCAACATCTTCTCGATTTCGGAAGATGTGGTGGTGGTGGAGGAGCACTTCACCCGCCTGAAGGGGTGGCTGGAGGCCCAGGGCATCACCGTAGAAACGGTCCCTTATCGTGAAATCTCCAAGATGGGCGGCCTCCTGCGCTGCTCCACCTTGCCTTTGGTTCGTGAGTGATGGGTAAGTTAGCAATGATTGCCTTCGGCGGGAATGCGCTCCTCCGCGCTGGACAGAAAGGCACTTTCGACGAACAGCTGGAGAACGTGGAGCGCACCTGCCAGCAGCTTGTGCCCCTCATAGAGAAGGGATATGATATAGTGATAGGCCACGGCAACGGCCCCCAGGTGGGGAATGCCATGCTGAGGCACGAGGCCGGCAAGAAGATGTTCGACATGCCGGCGATGCCGATGGATTTCTGCGGCGCGGAGACCCAGGGTTCCATCGCCTACCTGATCGAAACCGCCCTGGAGCGTGTGCTTTTCCGCGCCGGCATCCATCGCCGCATCGTTTCCCTGGTCACCCGGGTGGAGGTTGCGGCCGACGACCCCGCGTTCGACAACCCCACGAAACCGGTAGGCCCTTACTATCCTGAGAAACCTCAGGACGGGGCTGTGTACCGGGAGGATCCCCGAGGCCTCGGCTGGCGCAAGGTTGTGGCTTCGCCAAAGCCCATAGACGTCCATAATATCGACCTAATCGAGAAACTGGCCCGCGAAGGCTGCATAGTGATCACGGTCGGAGGCGGCGGCATCCCCGTCATCAAGAAACCCGACGGCTACCGCGGCATCGAGGCTGTCATCGACAAAGACCTCGCCAGCACCCTCTGCGCCATACAGATGAAGGCTGACGAATTCTACATCCTTACCGATGTCGCCAAGGTGTACATCAATTTCCGGAAACCCGGGGAGGTGGCCCTGGATGCGATTACTGTGGCCGATGCGGAACGCTATCTGGCTGAAGGCCAGTTCGCGGAAGGATCCATGGCCCCCAAGGTGCGCGCGGGTATACTTTTTGTAAAGAATGGAGGCGCACAGTGTGTTATCACCGAGGCCGGGCAGCTCGGAAATCCTGCCTGTGGAACAAGAATAATTCCTTAGTTTATAGTTAGTTATGGCATTTAACCTCAGAAACCGCAGCTTCCTCAAGCTGCTCGACTTCACTCCCGCAGAAATCCAGTATCTGCTGGACCTCGCAAAGGATCTCAAGAGAGCTAAGTACACCGGCACTGAACAGCCGCGTCTCAA
>JAILMV010000096.1 GCA_024692185.1 Bacteroidales bacterium
AGCCTGGACGAAACCGAAAGGAACATTTGCTCCCACGAAGACATGTCCGTGGAAACCGGATCCAATCAAAGGATCCACACAATTGGCCAGGTCCTTGGAAGGGCCCCCGCAAGAAAGCATCAGGGCCGAAGAAAGGACCAGAAGTGTCAGATGTCTTATTCTCATTTTGTCAGTGGTTTGGCTAGGTCGATGATCCTGAATGAAGGCTTTTCAATCTGTTCAGGCAGCCTGGCAGGACCGGCCTGGATGCCCCTGCGGGACTGGTCCGGAGCTTTGCCTGAAAGGACGGCAGCAAGCATGGTCTCCTCGGGATCTCCAAGCTGATGGCCGTCCAGAGGGTTGTCCGCAACGCTGATATTGGGCTCGAAACCATTCGGCATACAAGGGGTGTTGCCATCCTTGTTGGCATAGCGGGAAACCATCACGTAGATGCCCCAGTTATCGGTATATTCTACGGCAGCCTTGTAGGTCTGTTCTCCGAAAGAACTCTGATTCCAGCCATACCAGGTAGGGCCGTCGATGATTATTCCACCGCAATACTTGCCATGAGAGCGTTCACCTGCGATCACAACGTCCATATAAGGCATAAGGCCGCATACCGTACTCTCGGAGGCAGATGCAGAATTCCCTGTAATTATGAACGACACTTTGGAAATACCGAGGTTGGCACCGGCCGAGTTGACTTCATACTTTCCCTCATCGGCGTCATCTACCGAGAAATCCGTCTTGAAAACGGAATCGGAATTGCTCCAGGCCTCGGTAAGTATGTCGTTGTATATCTCCTTCAGGAATACGCTGCTGTTGACGAGTTCCTGCGAAGGTACTATCATGGAAGCCAGCAACTGGGAGGCTACAGAATAGCCGCCGCCATTGTAGCGGAGGTCGAGCACCAGTTCGGAAACGCCTGCGGCCTTGAACTGCTTGAACAGGTCCACCAGGGGCTGCATGGACCTCAGGGTAAAGGAGGTGTAGTGCAGATAGGCTATCTTCTTGCCGTCTTTTTCGATAATCTTATGGCAGTTGATTGGCTCCAGGTACATTTCCCTTGCAGAAAGCGTGACCTTGCTGTCATCGGCGTTGGTGAGCTCCACGGAATCGGCACCATAGATGCCATTGTTCACAAGCGACTTATAATTGGACGGAGTGAGCAGGGTGCCGTTTATGGCCACTATCTTGTCCCCCCTCTTGTAGCCGGCCTCGGCGGCAGGGCTGCCTTCATAGACGAAGTTCACTGCCAGGACCACATTCTGCTGGGTATTGTCAGCATAGAATGCGGAGAATTCCATACCGACCGATTTCGAGGTGCCCTTCACCATGGAGCTGAAAGAGGCATAATCGTCGGTCATCACGGTCCACTTGTCCACTTCCGTGCCGTCTTCCTGCTTATAACGTAGGGCATTGACCGTGGAAATAGGGTCGGAATAGGAGCCCCAGCCCCTCATATCCTCAGATATCTCCTTGTTCCAGAGATAGTAAGTGGCCATCATATTGTAACCGAAGGTATTAACGAAATACAACTGGCGCTTGCTATCGTCAAGTTCCTTCCAAGGAGTATCCTCCTTTTCTTTATTGCAAGAAAGCAATGCTGCGCCCAGCAGCATTGCCATCATTATTCTATACGTTCTCTTCATAGAGAACAAATATAAGCTTATTTTTGAGAAACCCTCAGATTTAGAAGCTATATTTTAACTTCATCCAGATTTCGCTGTTGTTGGCATAGAAGGTGAACATTCCCTTGTCGGCATGGAAGTAGTCGTAGCCGAGCAGGGCGTGCACCTGGTCCGATACGGCATAATCAGCACTGAGCCTGTTGAAAATGCCACCATCGGTCACATCTATGTAAGCAAAGGTCTGGAGCGTGAGGGTATTGCCCAGCAAAGCTTTGGAAAGCCTGAAAGTAGCCAGGTCCGTATTCCTGTCCGAGCCCTTGAAGCGGTGGTTGCGGTTGTACTGGAGCGATACGTTCCAGTCGTTTCCTGGATACCAGTCCACGCCAAGCAGGCTGTTCAGGGTAGATACGTTCTCATCGTCCAGGTTCTCTGCAGCCTCGCCGCGTATCACGAATTGGCCTAAAGGAATGGACACATCCCCGCCGAACACGCCCAGACGGTGATAACCGAACACGTTTCCACGGAGTTCGGGCATCTTGTTCCAAGTGTGCAGGGCAGTCAGGGAGAAATCTATGCCGCTAAGGAAGAAGCTGAGCCTGGCACCGTATTCCATGTTGTGGAACTTGGTCTCAGGTTCGGGGCCGATCTGGACCGGGCCCATCTGTATAGACCAGGGGTTCTTGGCGTCCAGGGGGATGTTGAAGAACTCCGCCACCGGCACTGCAACCATGTCCAGACTCCATTTGTCGCGGGAGTAACGGACGCGGAGGGCACCCACGGGAATGCGGATGTCGTCGTAGTCCTGGGCCAGGAATTCGCTGTAATCCATCGGGGAGATGAGGTCGGTGACGCGGAGTCCGTCGGCCACGCCCCAGGAGATTATCTGCTTGCCTGCACGGACGTCCCAGTGCTCGGAGCCCCAGAAGGAATAGACTTCCCTTAACTGGAAGCCTGACTTGTCCTTGAGAACAGCGTTGTATATAAGGTTCGCGGAAGCGAACAGACCAGCACCATCCTTCTCCAGGGTAGCCTCTGCACGTAGTCTGGTGCGGGAGGACATCCAATCATTGGGGCTTTCCACACGCACTGCATGGTAGCTGTCCGCGAAGCCCTTGACCGACAACTCAACCCCGTCCTGCCCGAAGGCCGGACGGAGCATCGCTGCCTGAAGAAGAATTATGATAATCGATAACAGAGGCTTTCTCATATACCCTTTTCGAGTTTTGCGACCGTGAACAAGGTCTTGTCGATCTTGAGGTCGTATTTGGGGTTGCTCACTGAAATCTGGGTCTTATGTCCGCTCTGTACGTTTTTCATCTCCATCTTAGTGATGGTCCAGAAGCCCTGGACCTTGCTGATTTCGGAAACGGTGAGAACGCGGTGAAGCTTGTCGAGCTTGTCGTAGTACTCGCAGTACACTGCAGTATCGCAGTCCTGGCGTATCCAGGTGAGCTTGCGGCTATAGATTTCGCGCTTGTCCACGGGCTTGGACTCGATGACCCAGCACTTGTGGCCGTCACGCATCTCTTCGCGAAGGAGGGTGTGGGTGTCGTCATCCACGCTGCGTCCGCCCATATCGTCGTAGGTAAAGTCAGTTCCCATGAAGAAATCGGTCTTGGAGGATGCTCCGCTGATGCGGCGGGTCTTCTTCATTGCGGGAAGATAGAGCCATTTGTCGTCTTCCTTGCCGGCCTGGTCGTAATCCCAGGTAAGGAAGCCTGTGCCTTTAACGTCGCCGGGATAGGTGAAGAACATTATTTTCTTCACGTCCTTGCCTTCGTCCATGGCCCAGGACTGGAGTTTGCGTTCACGGGTGTTGCCATTGGCCTTCACTAGGGTGAGCTGCATCTCTGCATAGCGGGTTTCGCCATCGGCGCGGTTCTTCACGCGCTGGACTATTTCGCGCCCGGTCTGGGCGTCGAGTTGTGCTGCTGCCGCAAGGGCAAGTACAGCTATAAGGATACGTTTCATTGTTTACTGGTTTTCTTTTCCGAACACATTGAATTTCTTGACAAGCAGCGGAGTGATGAAGAGGTCTGCTGCAAGTGCGGAGAGGATACCGATTACTGCCAGCACGCCGAAGTTGATGCACATTGCGCAGCAGGAAGTGGCGAAGCAGGCGAATACGGCGGAAGTAATGATGGAAGTGGTCACGATGGCGGCACCCACGACCTTGAAGGTCTTGCGGATGGCATCCCTGTAGTTGTGCAACCTGTCGAATTCAAGTTTGCAGTGGTTGATGAAGTGGATGGTATCGTCCACGGCCATACCCAGCATCATAGGGATGAGGGTTGCGGTCATCATGTCCAGAGGCAGGCCGGCCCAGCCCATATATCCGCCCACGAATACGGCGGGCATCAGGTTAGGAATTAGGCCGATCAGACCCACGCGGACACTCTGGAATGCGAGCATCAGGATTAGGGCGATGATGAGCACGGAAATCAGGAAGGACTGCATCTGACCGCGTACCAGGTACTGCATCATGATGGTGTACTGGGGGATGTTGCCCACGGCGGTGATGGTAACTCCGGGGAAGAGTTCCTTCACCTGCTTTTCGATGTCGTTGAGTTCCCTCTCCACCTCTGCGGAGTTGAAGTCGGAAATCTCTACCATCAGGCGGAGCCTGCGGTACTCGTAGTCGATCCAGTATTCGGTCTCGGAGCCGCCGGCGTTCTCATAAAGCATCAGCATCTGGGCAACTTCAGCCTCGGAATCCGGAATGCGGAAATAGGCCGGGTCTCCCCCGTTCAGGGTCTGGTTAAGGTCCTTGAGCACGTCCAGGATGGAGTTTGTGCGCTTGGTGAGGCTGTATTTGGATACCAGCTGCTCGAGCTGTTCGAGCTTGCGGAGATTCTCAGGCTCCTTGGCCTCATCTTCGTTCTCGAATTCCATCACCAGGTCGTAGGAGTACAGGGCACCGAGCTCGCTACGGCCCACGTCGAGGATATCCTTCACGTAAGGCACCTTGATACCCATGGTCCTTTCCACGTCGAATGCAGGCTGGATCTTGGTGAGGCCGAAGGCCAGGAAGAGGCAGACCACGGTGAAGATGGAAACGATGACCTTGGAGTGCTTGAAGGTGAAGTCGTCCAGACGTACCATTGCGCGGGCAAGGCCGGTAGCCTCGTCGGCGTTGACGTTCTTCTTGACTTTCTTGTCCTTGCCGAAGGAAAGCAGAACGGGGGTCAGCACCAGCGAAGTGAAGAGCACGAAGAGTATGGTGAGGGAGCTCACTATACCGATGCACTGCATGGGCTTGATGGGGATGACCAGGAAGGAGAGCAGGGAAACCACGGTGGTAAGGCCGCAGAATACCACGGACCAACCGATTTCGGAGATGGTTTCGATGACTGCCTCCTTGCGCCTGCCATCTACCTTTATAAGTCCCCTGAAGTAGGAGAAGAGGTGGATGTTATAGGCGATTGCAACCGCGAAGGCCAGGATGGCCGGCACCATGGTGACGGTGCTGTCCACGTACATACCCGTATAACCTGCGATGCCGAAGGTCATGAACAGGCCTCCGACTACCGAAAGCAGCGGGGAGATGACTCCTCGCAGCGAACGTGTCATGATCAGCATGACCAGTATGCAGATTATGGCCGCCAGCATTACCAGGCGTCCCATTTCCTGTCCGATGAATACTGTTTTCTGCTGGCTCACATAGGGCATGCCCGTTGCGCGGGGGTTCAGGGAAGCATATTTGGCCTTGGTAATGACCTTTGCGACCTCTTCTCCAGTAATGATATCAGGAGAAACGGTCGATTGCTTCTTCCATACGGTATCGGCCGGGAAAGCGCGGAGCTTGACGAGAGTCCAGGCGAGTTTCCCGTCCTTGGAGACAAGCTTGCGGGATACGCTGGGCTTGCTGTAGGCCCTGGCACGGATGCTGTCCATAGCGGCCGTACCGGTTTCGGGAATATCTTCCGGGACAATCTGTACTATGTTCATTCCTTCGTCGTCACCTACCATGAATTCTATATCCACCAGGGAGGTGATCTTGTCGGCGTAGGAGAGAGAGTCCTGAAGTTCGTTCGCGAGTTCGCGGAGAACGCTCAGGTTTTCTTTGGTAAAATGATCATCGCATTCCGTAAGGACGCCGATGAAATAATCGTTACCGAAATGAGCTTTGAATTCGTTGGTCTTGACCAACATCGGATCGCCCTCTATGAAATAGTCGTCAAAGGATGTTTGAGTGACCATTTTGGACATTCCTATGAAGGAAATGACCATGATTACGGCAAATAGGCCGAGGGCAGCCCAACGCCACTTAAGCAGGAAGGCAGCGTATTTGCCGAAAAGCTGATTGATTTTTGTAGAGTTCATAACTTCTTATGTAATAATAACACTAACTTGTTTCCCGCTGCAAAAGTATCATTGAAAGTACTGGGTCGCAATCCCAAATTATTATGATTCGGAAATGCCAAAAAATGATGATTTATAAAGAATTATCCTTATGTTTGCAAGGTTAGTTGATTCTCAGATGAAAATTATGAAATTTGGCGGCACCTCAGTAGGTTCGGCTGCCAGGATCCAGAATGTTGCGCGCCTCGTAACGGCCCAGAAAGGCTGTTTCGTGGTCCTTTCCGCAATGTCGGGCGTGACAAACACCCTTGCCGAAGTAGTCGGCTACATGTTCAACCGCAATCACGACGGAGCCAAAGAAACCCTCAAGCGCCTTGAATCCAAGCATATGGCCGTTGCCAAGGAACTCCTCGGCGACGATTCCCTCCATGCCTACATACACGAAGCCTTCGAGGCCATGACCGCCCTCACCCGGGACTATTTCGGTTCCGTGCAGGAAAGGATAATAATGGCCCAGGGAGAGCTTCTGTCCACCAAACTAATGGAAAAATACCTGCAGAAACAGGGGGTCAAGGCCCTGCTGCTGCCGGCCTTGGATTTCATGAGGCTGGACAATCAGGGAGAACCCGACCTGGCCTACATCCAGGAGCATCTGCTTCCCCTCGTTGAGACGCAGGCGGACATCTACCTTACCCAGGGATATATCTGCCGCAATGCCCATGGAGAGGTGGATAATCTGCAGCGCGGCGGCAGCGACTACACAGCCTCGCTGATCGGAGCGGCCCTGGAAGCTGAGGAAATACAGATCTGGACGGACATTGACGGAATGCATGACAACGATCCCCGGATCGTGGAGAATACCAGCGCCGTAAGGCATCTGAACTTCGACGAGGCTGCCGAGCTGGCCTATTTCGGGGCCAAGATACTGCATCCTACCTGCATACAGCCTGCCAAGTTCGCGGGCATTCCGGTACGGCTGCTGAATACCATGGAGCCCGATGCTCCGGGCACCTTGATAGACAACTCCCCCGAAACCGGAATCATCAAGGCCGTGGCCGCCAAAGACAATATTACCGCCATCAGGATAAAGAGCTCCAGAATGCTTCTCGCGCACGGTTTCCTGCGCAAGGTATTCGAGATTTTCGAGAGCTACCGCACTTCCATCGACATGATATGCACCTCCGAGGTGGGCGTTTCCGTCACCATCGACAACACCCGCTTCCTGAGCGAGATAGTGCACGACCTCAAGAAGTACGGCACCGTGAGCGTGGACCTCGACATGTGCATAGTATGCGTGGTCGGCGATATGGACTGGGAGAACCTGGGCTTCGAATCCAGCGTACTCGCAGCAATGAAGGACATCCCGGTGCGAATGGTAGGCTACGGCGGGAGTAACCATAACATCTCCCTATTAGTTAAAGAAGAAGACAAGGCCCGCACCCTACAGGCGCTGAGCCGTCAACTTTTCGGCTGATGATCAAAGGTAGCTACCCTCTGGAGCGCTTCGAAAAGCTCCGCACTCCTTTCTACTACTACGACAGAGCGCTTCTGCAAAAGACTTTGGAAACCGTCGAGGCAGAACTGCAGGACCGTCCGTCGTGGCAGGTCCACTATGCGGTCAAGGCCAATGCCAACCCGGTGATACTGCGGCAGATAGCAGCCTCGGGCATGGGTGCCGACTGCGTCAGCGGCGGAGAGGTACAGGCTGCGCTGGATGCTGGTTTCCCCGCATCTTCCATAGTATATGCAGGCGTGGGAAAGGCCGACTGGGAGATAGCCCTGGGCCTGGAACAAGGCATACAGAGATTCAACGTGGAGTCCGAGGCGGAACTCGAGCTGATAGCCGAGAAGGCCGCTGAAATGGGAAAGATTGCCCCCGTGAGCCTGAGGGTCAATCCGGATATAGGAGCACATACCCACGCAGGCATCACCACCGGCCTTGCCGAGAACAAGTTCGGCATCTTCCACGGCCAGCTGGAGCCGGTTTTGCGCAAAGCCTTGCAACTGGATTCCATACAGTACTGCGGCCTGCATTTCCATATTGGTTCGCAGATACTGGACATGAGCGATTTCGCGGCCCTGTGCAACCGTATAAACGACCTCTGCGAAAAGTTCAGAAGGAAGGGCCTGAACATCGGAGACATAAACGTCGGAGGCGGCCTGGGCATAGAATACGGACACCCCAACCATCTTCCCATAGCCGACTTCATGTCCTATTTCGGCACTTTCAAGCGAATGCTGCCAGCCGGAATGACAGTACATTTCGAACTGGGCCGCAGCATAGTCGCGCCTTGCGGAACACTGATTTCGCGGGTACTGTATGTAAAGGACGGGCTTTCCCGCAAGTTTGCGATATTGGATGCTGGAATGAACGACCTGGTGCGGCCCGCCATGTACCACGCGCTGCACCGTATAGAGAATATCTCCTCCGATGGAGAGGAGCTCCCCTACGATGTTGTAGGGCCCATATGCGAGAGTTCGGACGTGTTCGGGAAGGATATTATGCTAAACGAATGCAGGCGGGGAGATTTTATTGCCATACGCTCTGCCGGCGCCTACGGAGAATCCATGGCATCTACCTATAATTGCCGTCCTCTACCCGGGAGTTACTTCTCCGAATAGGACATTTTTTTTGGCTTATTTTTGTTGGATAGTAGCAGTTTTTGTGAAAAATCGGACATTGGTTTTTTATTATTAATCACCATTTTTGTTTTCCAGATGTAATATTCGAGCAATAATGACTACTCCTTCCCTATCCCCAAGACTTGGAAATGACACCTTGCGTGTAGGAAACAGTGACGATTTGGTCTTCATGGAGCACTTTGGCACCCTTCCCAAAGGCCCCATAAGGCTCCTGGACCATGGGATATTCTTCTATTGTACAGAGGGTCAGGCGCAATTTGACTACGACGGGCAAAGGATAGAACTGCACAAAGGGGACCTCTATCTCTACCACGCCAGATGTACCGTGGAAAACATGATGGCTTCGGCAGATTTTGACTGTCGTGAAATTTGGTTCTCCCGGAGTGCGATGTGGGACATGAACATTACCGGAAAGAAAAGCATCCTGGATCTTGTAGCGTTGAAACAGCATCCTAAAATAAGTCTATTCGATGATGAGATTGCTCTTTTGGACGATTATTTCCGTCTGCTTGGCCGCAGGATGAGAGAAAGCTCAAGCGAAATACAGAAGGATGTGGTACACGCAATTTTCGGCGCCATGTCACTGGATATGCTTGGGATGATACGCCGCGGATTCGCGAATAAAGATGACAAGACGGCGGAAAAAGTAAATAAAGGCAGCATGAACGCCCTTCACGGAAAGCAACTGGCCGACCGTTACGTCAAACTCGTAGAGGATTGCGATGGCAGGATACGCCGCGTCGAGGAGTTTGCCCGCATGCTGAACGTCAGCCCAAGATACCTTATACGCCAACTCAAAGAGACTCTTGACCGCACTCCAAGGGAGAT
Source organism: Bacteroidales bacterium (assembly GCA_024692185.1). Lineage (GTDB taxonomy): Bacteria > Bacteroidota > Bacteroidia > Bacteroidales > UBA932 > Cryptobacteroides. Next base: position 9,384 of record JAILMV010000096.1, read on the forward strand.
CATCGCCCTCTTCACAGGTAAAGCCATCGAATATCGCCTGCGCTTCACGGACATGACAATGCAGCAGATTGCCGATGACCTGCATTTCGCCAGCGCGTCGTTCTTCGGCCGCTATGTCAAGGAGCATTTCGGAATGACTCCGATGGAATATCGGACAAAACTCCAAGGCAAACAGGAGTAAGCATCTTGTTATAGATTTTGTAAAAAATCGGACATTACTATTTTTCCAAATTATTGCATTTTTGTGACATAAGCACTTATGTTCAAAAATGACCTACAATTTGAAAAAGATCCATGCAATTTGTCTGGCGGCAATCCTCACATTGACAACCGGCCAGGGCTTGTCCGCACAGGGCACTTTCTTCATCCCTGAAGAAGAGCGTAATTTTGCCCAGAAGCTGGGCGGCTATTCCGAACGCGACTACACACTCTATGAAAGTACTATCGACTACACGAAGAAAAAGAACCTTCCGCTGATAGATGCCGTAGTCTGCAACGGTTTCGACGAGGCACTCAAGCAGCTGCCAAGCCTTCCTGATCCATCAGAGATCGATACAGAGGACAAGATGGTAGCTTTCCTGAACAAGTTAGGAGCATATTACTACGCCGTGAAGAAACACGAGGACCTCGACAAGGTTCGCGTGGTCAGGGATTCCATCGACAAGGCCATGATGGCAAATGCCAAGCTTGCAGCCAAGGGTCTCCCCTACGACACGGATCCACACATTGACCCCAAAGGAGCAAGATACAGAGAAATCCTTAACAAGAAGATGGGATCCGTATATACGCCTGTTTATAATTCAGCGCGTGAAACGGTTTCGGTTTATTCGGTTACCGACCCTGGCTATATCGATTTTATACTTCACAACAGTATAGGATCGGAAAAAGCCTTCTTCAAGGTATTTGCCCCCTTCCGCAAGAAATTGTGCCAGGAATGGTTTGCTTCCGCTGCTTGCAAGAAAGTAGCTGCGATGGACGCTACCCTAATGGAACGGATCAAAGCCGAAGGCCCTTTCAAGAAGGCTCCGGACTGGTTCATAGAGGGCCGTAAAGCCGAACAGGAAGTGGTAAAGGCCTATAACCAGCAGCTGTGCAAACGATGGATGCAGAAGATACAGCCTCAGCTAGCCATCGAGAAAAACCGTATCCAGAAATTACTGGCGTATTACAAGGAATTGGAAACAGTCCGGAAAGGAGACGAAATGACAAATGAATATACGGCCATCAAGATAGAGGCGGCCGGCTGTGTAGAGGCCCTTTTCGTACGCTATTACAGCTGGATAAACATGGTATCCATGGTCCCTCTTGTCAAGATGCCGCCAACCTACGAAGGGGCAAGGAAGTTCGTGGTCGAATAAGTTAGTTAGCTATGATAATACTGATTACAGGCGCATCTCACACGGGAAAGACCCTGCTGGCACAGCGGATGCTTGAGAAATACAAGTATCCTTACTTCTCCATCAACCAGCTCAAGAAGGATCTTATCCGTAATGGTGACTTGAATCTCTCCAAGATGGATGACAATGGAGTAAAAGCATACCTGTGGCCTATTGTCCGCAAAACCATCATGAACGCAATCGAGAAAAAGCAGGACCTGATAGTCGAAGGATGCTATGTGCCCTTCGACTGGCGTAAGGACTTTGGAGAAAAAGCCCTTAAAAACATCAAATTCATCTGCCTGGCAATGTCCGGGAGCTATATCGACAAGCACTTCGGACGCTCCTGGGAGGACGAGGTGGACAGCGTCCTTGCAAGGGTCAAGGAAGGCAACAGACTATGCAGCGAAGGCTTCCTGCAGGCAGGCGAAAGGGTCACCTTGATCGACGAAAGCTATGAACTGGCTATAGATGGAATAATGAACTATTGAAATGCGCAGTAAACGAAAGGCCCGCGACACGCTGGAATCCATAATTTATGCAGAGCACGTCAACTTGGATATACGCCTGGAAATCAACAGCGTAAGGGTGCTGCTGGACATAGTGGAGAACAGTCCTCTGGTTACTACCGTTTCGGAGGAGGCCATACACCACATCCAAGGA
>JAILMV010000147.1 GCA_024692185.1 Bacteroidales bacterium
CAAACATCGCCGAAGATAGGGTCGAAGAGGCCGAAAGGCAGCAGGCCCTGCATCAGACGGATGAAGTGATAAGGGAAGGGGATGCCGCGCAAGTTGCGGTTGCGCTCGATCGAGCGGAGGACCTTGCGGGCCACGTCGTCGGGGTTCAGTATCTTGAAGAACGAATGGATTCCGTCGAACATCCCGGTGTTGATAAAGTACGGCGCCACGGTGGTCACCTGCACCGGGCTCTTCTCGCGCTTGAGCTCGATGCGCATCGATTCGCTCCAGCCGATCGAGGCCCATTTGCTAGCAGTGTAGATGGACATCTTGGGCATGGCCAGCATTCCGGCGGCGGAAGTTATGTTGCAGATGTGCCCTGCTCCGAACCTGGGCGCACGTCCGCCGGCCGCACCCGAGCAGCGGGCCTTCATATCCTTCAGCACCCGGAGGGTCACGAACATCGCACCCTTGGTATTGATGTCTATCGTACGGATGATATCGCTGTCGCTCTGCTCCTCGAAGGGCAGGTTGTTGGTGATGATCCCCGCGCAATTAATCAGAATATCTACCTTGCCGCAGGCTTTCTTGGTGGCGGCATAGGCCTCGTCGATGGATTCGGGAGATGAGATATCGGCGCGGAAGCCGTACACCTTACCCAAAGAAGAGAAGTCTTTCACAGTTTGCTGGACGGCGGCCTCGTTGATATCCCACACCACCAGGGCGGCGGCGCCTTTTTCCAGTACACGTTTCCCCATTAGTTTGCCGATGCCGGAAGCTGCTCCGGTAATCAGCACGGTATTGCCTTGAATTTGCATGGCGCAAAAGTACACCCCCCGGCCGGAGAGTGTACTCTAAAGTGGCGAATTCGCCCTATTTTGTGGTGAAATGGCGCGCGCCAGGGGCAGCCGGCGCCCGGCCGGTACCTAGGCCGCGCACCAGGCTGGCCGCCTACCTTGCCTCCAGCACGGCACCGTGCTCGCTTTCGGCCACGGCCTTGCGCCAGACCTCTACATAAGGCTGATTCTGGATGGCCGCAGGCGTGCCCGCATTATACTGGCTCGCAGCGAAACTGCCATCCTCATTCTGAGGCTTGATATTGCCGTCCAGATACTTCAGCAGCAGCATCTCCTCCAGCTTAACCCACGTGGCGAACTGCTTCTGGGCCGTCGAAAGCGTGTATTTAGTCATCAGCTTGCGGGCCTTGCGGACGCGGCCTCTCTTCACCAGCTTGGCAGCTGCCTCGTCGATGGTAGGCACGGCGTCGAACATCTGCTCCTGCTCGAAGGCATCCACCGCGCAACGCACGGTCGGGGCCATCACATTATACATCTTATAGCACGCCTGCGCGACTCGGTTGCAGATCCAGAACTGCGAGGTCGGGGAGTAGTGGAGCATATCTCCATTCCCTACCCGGAGGCACTCGGGAACCTTCTTGGTAGATACATAGATGGGGGTGAGATAGGAGGTGGCGGCGTCGTCCGTGCCGAACCAGATCAAGGCTCCCACCTCTTCGGGCAGCCATCCGCGGGCCTGGGCCACGAACCAGAAACCGGTCTGCTGGGTGGCGATGGCACGCTCGTTCACATACTCCTTCCCATTCCAGCTGAAGTGCATAGGGCGCCAGCGGTAGGGCAGGGCATTTCCGCCTGCGCCGATATCCTGGGTCATATCCATGGGCGTACCCTCGAAATGGTCGCGCATCACGTCGGCAACGTCCTTCACCGTAATCTTGCGGGAAGGCTTCACGAAGAGGGGCATCTCCCCGGAAAGATCGTGGCCGAGGGCATACTCAGTCCAGTCGGCTGCGGGGCGGGAGATTTCCACGCCGCCCTCTTCATACACGAAAACTCCGTCGCAGAGGATGTTGAAAGCGCTCCAGGCGCGGGCGTCGCAAGCACGGGCGCCGCCGAAATCGAGGGGGTTGTAGGCATCCCGGAACGAGAAATCCTCATCCGCGCCGTCGAACCAGCCCTTCTCCCTCGCGAACGAAATCACGTCCGGCGCATAGAGGCAGTTCTCCGGGTCATTCAGGGGGAAACGGGTGATGCGGGCCTGGTTTGCGTGTGCGCAGATGTAGCCGTCCGGAACGCGGCGGGCCACCCAGACTATGCCCTTGTTGTCGGAACCCTTCCCCACGAGATCCATTATCCAGGCCTCGTCGGCATCGGCGATGGAGAAGCTCTCTCCCTCGGAAGGATAGCCGTAGCGGTTTGCGAGCGCAACTATGGTGTCGATGGCCGCACGTGCGGTAGCGGCCCTCTGCAGAGTCACATAAATCAGTGAGCCATAATCCATTACGCCGTTAGTATCTACCTGTTCCTCGCGCCCTCCCCAGGTGGTTTCGCCGATAATCAGCTGCTTCTCGTTCATATTGCCCACCGTCTTGAAGGTACGGGTAATCTGGTGGATGCTCCCGAGGGGCTTGTAGGTGTCCCACTCCTTGATGTTCAGGCGTGATCCGGCGCGGAACCTGGCTGCAGGATGGAAATAAAGCTCTCCGTACAGCATATGCGAATCCGCAGCGTACGACACCATGCAGGAGCCGTCGGCACTGGCACCCTTGGTGATGATTACGTTGGAACAGGCTTCCCCGCGGACCCCCGCAAGGAGCAGAGCGGCAGCGACCGCCAGGCAGATAGAATGCACTTTCATACTCACAAATTTACTTTGTTACAAATTTAATGATTATTTTTGCAAGTTATGAATACAAAGCACATACTCACAGCCATTCTCGGAATACTGATGCCGCTGGGCGCGATGGCGCAGCAGCAGCCAATGACTCCCGAGGAACAGGAGAAGAAGATGCTCGAGGGCATCGAGACGCTTGTAGTCAAATACGAAGAAGACCTCCAGCTGGAACCCTGGCAGACCTTCTACCTGGACTCCATCCTCGTGCACAACTATAAGGCAATGAGCGAGGAATCCAAAAAGCTCTCCGACAACAAGGTGGCCAACATCGACCTCTACCAGCACATCTCCGACAAGTGGGAAGAGAAGAGCTATCTCGCCATCCAGAAGGTGCTCAATCCGGAACAGTGGACAAAGTATCTGAAGATGGGCGCAGGCCGTGCCAAGAAGGCCCGCGACAAGCGCGCGGCAAAGAAAGAGGCCTCCAAGAAGTAACAAGATTATGACGATTGAAACTATAGAAAAGGTACTTGGCGAGCTGAACGCTCTCAAGTGTAAGACAGAGAAGGAAGTAGAAGAAGCCCGCGTGCGCTTCCTCGGAAAGAAAGGCGTGATTACCGCCCTCTTCGAAGAGTTCCGCAGCGTGGACGGGGACCAGAAACGTGCATTCGGCCGCCCTCTGAACGAACTCAAGCAGGCCGCAATGGCTAGGATAGAAGAACTCCGTTCCGGGGCTCAGAGCAGCGGTGACGCCGAGGGCAGCAAGGACGACACCACCCTCCCCGGCGAGCAGTTCGAACTCGGCAGTCGCCATCCCGTGAGCATCGTCCGCCAGCAGATCGTGGACATCTTCCGCAAATTCGGATACGACGTGGCTGAAGGCCCCGAAATCGAGGACGACTACCACGTGTTCGAGGCCCTGAACTTCCCTCCGAACCACCCTGCCCGCGACATGCAGGACACCTTCTTCGTCTCCGCCGGGCACCTCAACCCCCTCCTCCTCCGCACCCACACATCTTCCGTACAGGTGCGCGCAATGGAGAAGATGCCCCTCCCCATTCGAGTCATCTGCCCGGGCCGAGTGTTCCGCAACGAGGCCATCTCCGCCCGCGCACACTGCATATTCCATCAGGTAGAAGGCCTCTACATCGACGA
>JAILMV010000198.1 GCA_024692185.1 Bacteroidales bacterium
CCTCAGCTTATTCACTGACTCTATCTGTTCCTTAAGGTCGCTTCTGCCCGGTTCGCGGTGTCCGAGGGCCACAGATGCATAAGCGCGATGACAACCCCATCTACCGGAAACACCGGCCCTGGGATTGAAGAAGTTCCAGACGGTATCATAAGCCAGATCCGAGAATTCATCGTCGATACCTTCCATTTCAAGACCCACAATCCTATACTGCAGGTCGGCATAGGCAGTTATGGCCTTGGAAAGCTTGTATTCACCACGCAAGAAGGCAGTCGCCTCGCGCTTGGTTCCCTGGTTCCTGTACCACTCATAAGGATCGGAGCCGATGCTGTTCCAGATGACGTTGCCGAAATGATTGCCGTCATAGTTGGCAAGGTAGATACCTCCGGCAAGGTCCAGGGCCCCGCTCTTGTACTTCAGGTCGGAATTCAGCACGGCATATCCGTTATCCAGTTCTTTACGGGTGATAAAATCGGCCTTTCCATCACCTGTAAGGCCATATTTACTTAGTTCCTTATCGGCTTTGTACTGCTCGTAGTAACCATCACCCTTGGTAAAATTCAGAGTGGTGCTCCAAATCAGAGGGGAATCGAACTGATGGGTATAATTCAGCTGGTAATGGGTCTGCACGTAATTATCCGACTCGTTGTCGTAGTAACAGGTATTGCCATCCTTATCCTCGTATTCGCCTGCCGGATTGTAGGTCCGGTCGCTTGCCATCTTAGATGCGGAAATACCCTCCCAGGTGATGCCGGTATGCTGTTTTCCGGAAAGGATGGTGAACTTGAGGGAATTGTTGCCGCGGAACCAGCCTGCCACTCCGTAGATGGAATGCACGTTTCCCCAGGCATTGCGTATGTATCCGTCGGTATGCGCGAGGGATACTGCCAGGTCGGCGTAGAAGCCCTTACTGGAAAGGCCGGTCCCGGCGCTGACGGTTCCTCCGATAGTTCCGAAGGAGCCTCCGTTAAGTTCGAAGCGGGCGTAAGGCTCATTGGAAACATAGGCAGTGCTCATGTTGATGCTGGCGCCGAAAGCACCCGCACCGTTGGCAGAGGTGCCCAGTCCCCTCTGAAGCTGTACGCTTCCGAGTATGTTCTGAAGAGAAGGGATGTTGACCCAGAAAACCTCCTGGGACTCGCTGTCATTCAAGGTAATACCATTGAGTGTGACGTTGATCTGGGAGCCCTTGGAACCACGTACGGTCATCTTGGAATAGCCCAGACCGGTACCTCCTTCATTGGTGGTGACCACCGAAGGCTCGGTGGACAGAATCATAGGCAGGCTGTTGATGGGAGATGCTCCCTGCAGAGCTTCCCTGCCGACCATGGTGTAACTCACAGGAGTGTTTCGGCCTGCACGGGAAACGGCCACTACCACACTGTCCAAACGTTCTACTTTTTCAGATTCCTGCGCTTGTGCAGGAAGGAAGATGCAGCTAAGTACGGCTGCGGAAATAAAAAAACCTCGCATAATAGATAATATTGTGCAAGGGGCGTATTATGGGATTATGCTTCCCTTCGGCGGCATTGCCCGCATCAGGTTCAATGGGTATAATCTCAACCTCCAAAGGAGGTACCCCCGCAAATTGCAGCGCAAAGATAGGAAAAAACTCCGGCAGCGCAAGGGCCGGAAGGCTATTTCTTGGCAGGCACCAGCTTGACCTCGTACATACGCGGCCATAGCTTACCGGTAAGGAAGATGCGGCCGTCTTCCGAGACTGCTATTCCGTTCAGCACGTCGGTTTCAGGCTTGCGCAGGCTCTGAGGCAGGAGCCCGGCGCAGTTGATAGTGGCTTCCACTTCCCCGTCGGAAGGATTGATTACCACAATCATATCGGTGGTATAGACATTGGCCCAGATGCGCCCGTCAACCCATTCCAGCTCATTCAGATAGCGGACCGGGCGGCCGTTCAACTTGACGGTGATGCTCCTGCTCTGCTTGAATTCAGGGCTCATAAAATAGATGCGCGAGGACCCGTCGGATGCAATCAGCTGCTTCCCGTCCGTGGTAAGGCCCCAGCCTTCGCGGGGATAGGAATAGCTCATCTCGTATTTGAGGGTGGCGGCATCATAGACAAAGGCCACCTTGTTGGTCCAGGTGAGTATGTAGAGTTTATCTCCAAGGACCACGGAGCCTTCAGCGAAGTACTTGCGGGAGAAGTCCAGCTTCTCCAGCGCACGCCCGCTTTCCAGATCGACCTTGCGCATGGTGGACTCCCCGAACTGGCCCGTGCTCTCGTAGAGGACTCCATCGTGGAAGAAAAGGCCCTGGGTATAAGAATTCACATCGTGGGGATATTCCTTGACGATCTCGATGCCGTAACGCTTCGGGCCCCCGCCATTGCAGGAGAGGCTCAGAAGCAGGCAGATCAATATATATACAGTTCTTTGCATCAGTGCAAAGATACGCAAATCCACATAAAAATTATTACCTTTGCAGTCCGATTCTTTGAAATAGGCGGGACGATCTGTCGCTCATAACGAGAGGAAAGTCCGGACAGGACAGGGCACTCCGCTGCGGAAAGCGCAGTAGGGAGTAATCTTTAGCCAGCCGTAGCAGAAAATAACCGCCGGCGTCAAGCGTGGGAGGCTTCGGCCGCACACCACGTGCCGGTAAGGATGAAAACGCGAGGTAAGAGCTCACGACGCGTCATGGCGACATGGCGCGGGTACGGCCCCGGGGCCTGCAAAACCAAATATACTGGCAGATGAGGGCTGCCCGCCCGATGCCAGGGGGTAGGTTGCGAAGATAAATGACAGATTCAAAAACAGAAACCGGCTTACGGCCCCGCCTATTTTTCTATTATTTCGGCCAGAAGGTCGTAATCCTCCGCAGAGACTATCCTGACTTCGGCAAAGCGGCCGATGTAGGCGGAGGCATCTTTTCCCTCGGGAAGAGGAGCTATTATCTCCCCATCCACCTCGGGACTTTCGTACTGAGAACGACAGACGAGTTTTCCATTCACGCAATCATCTACAAGGACCTTTTCCACTTTCCCGATACGGGAGGCGTTGAAATCGGCGGAGACACCCTCCTGGACCGACATAAGCTCATCGTAGCGGCGCTGCTTCTCTTCCTCAGGTACGTCGTCGGAAAGATTCTCCGCACCCCAGGTTCCCTCTTCCTCAGAGTAACGGAAGGCTCCCAGTCGCTCGAAACGGGCTTCCCTAGCAAAATCCACCAATTCCCTGAACTCTTCGGGTCCTTCGCCCGGATGCCCGACTATGACCGTGGTCCTTAGCACCACTCCGGGAATCTGCTCGCGCATACGGCGGATAAGTGCGCGGGTCCAGTCTCCGGTAACTCCGCGATGCATGTTATGCAGCACCTTGTCGGAGATATGCTGGAGGGGAATATCCAGATACTTGCAGATCTTGGGGTTCCCGGCAATTTCCTGAAGGACATCCTCGGGGAATCCTTCGGGATAGGAATAATGCAGGCGGATCCATTCTATGCCGGGAATGGCCGAGAGGGCCTGCAGAAGCTCGGTAAGAGCCCTGCGATGATATAGATCCAAACCATAATAAGTTGTGTCCTGGGCTATCAGTATCAGTTCCTTCACTCCCCTTCCGGCCAGGCTCGTAGCCTCGGAAACAAGGTCTTCGATGGGAACCGAACGATGAGCACCCCGGATAAAAGGAATGGCACAGTAGGAACAGCGCCGGTCGCATCCCTCGGAAATCTTCAGATAGGCATAAGCCCTTCCGGAGTTGTCGGGATAGCGGGAATTCCTTTTTGCGGGAGATGGCTTCACGCCCAGGGCCCGGACCACGGGGTCCAGATCGCGGGCTCCGAACCAACCGTCCACCTCGGGAACCAGGCCGGGAAGCTCGTCCGAATAGCGCTGCGAGAGGCATCCGAACGCCATCAGGCAACCCACTTCCCCGCTGCTGCGGCGTTTGGCGGCCGAAAGTATGGTATCGATGCTCTCCTGCTTAGCGTCTCCTATGAAACCGCAGGTATTGATGAGCAGATAATCAACCTTGCCGGAATATTCTTCGGGATAAACGGTCCAGGCATCTTCCGGCAACTGGGCCAGAAGATGCTCCGTATCGACCGTATTCTTGGAACAGCCGAGGGTGATTATCTGTATGCTATGCCTCGGCACTTTCTTCAGCTGCTTCTTCCTCTTCCTCTACGAAATCGAAGGATGCGAACTGGGCAAGCTCGTTGTACCAATCGAGGATCTTCTTCATATGGGAGAAGTAGAAACGATCGGGATCGTAGTTGGGAACTGCCTTGTCGAAAAGGGCCTTGATCTCAACCTCGCCGGACTTGGAAGTAGGAGCTTCCTTGCCTTCCAGGGCCTTGTTGATGGAGAGGAATACATCCTTGAGCTTGAACTCGCCTTCGTCGGTGTAGATGGCGATGTCGGCAAGGGTGGTAATCCTGCTATGGGCATCGAAAACCGTGCGATGACCGTCGCTGAGGGCCTCTCCGATGGCGGAATTGTTCCTGGAGAGAGCAATGAATTTATAAAGCCCGTGCTTACCTGCTACGGACATGATTTTACTGAGATCTGTTTTCATTTCGTTTATCAGATTATCCAATTTCTTATGAAGCTCCTCTATCGAGGAATCGTTTTCTATTATGACGTCGGCCTGCGACGGGTCGATCTCTTTCTGCGCCGAAAGCCTTGCGGCTGTGGCAGGGTTCCGGGAAAGCCTCCCGGCGAGCGGGGCTTGAACCAGCCAGACTTCATCCCAGAGGGAAGCGAAGATGGGCTTGTCCAGGGCGATTGCAGACTCGAAGAAGACTGTATCTGCAGTCTGGGAATCCCTCCATGCGCTGAAATCCTTCAGGACCTCGGGATAGACCACGGTCTCGAGGGCAGCTCTTTTTTCCGCATCCTCGAAGATTACGGCTATTTCCTTGAATGGGACTCCGATGGCCTCTTCCACCCTATTCTTAAGCCCGGGAACGCTGCTGTAGAGCGCTTTGGTGCGGGAGTCACTGTCGTACACGGGAAAGCCCTTGGATGCAAGATAGCGGCATACTTCCGACTTACCGGAAGCTATTCCTCCAGTAACAAGTACGGTTTTCATAGGCGTTCCATGCATTCGGCCACTTCCGGCTTGACGCTGTAGCTTATCACCCCCTGGGGGATGTTGTCGCAATGGACGAGGCAGCGGCCGGTAAGCGAATTGGAGAATTCCTTGTAATCCACGTAACAAGTGGTACTCACGCGAGGGTCATCCATCACCGGGAAAAGGCAGTTGAAGGAAACCTTCACATTTGCCGGGAAGATGGAGAGGGAGGTTCCGGCCGGGACATTGCGGGCGGAAAGCGGCAATTCGGCCTCCAGCTGCACGAAACGGCAGACATCGAGGGACCAGGAGACCTTTTGTTCGCTAAGGCGCATTCCCTGAGGAGCGTCCAGGGTTATCTCTCCGTGGAGATTGCCTTTGACGTCGTCGCGGACTATGGGCCTGGTGTTGACCATCTCCAGCGACGAAAGCATGTCTGCAGGGCCGTAAACCAGCACGGAGTCCGGCTGGAGCACGAAACCCCCGCTGGGCATATACTGTTGTTTGAATGTCAGGCTGCTGATGGCATTTACCGGGACCTTTTTGTAGAGTTCGCGGATGAAGCGGAAGCGGAGTTCGTCGAAGAGGAAGGATTCCACGGAGGTTCCAGGGCCGAGGATATCGTTCACGTAACGATAGAGCTGGGCAGGAGCTATGGAGAAGTAATCCCCCTCCCCCTGTACCAGGTCTTCAGCCTCGAAGCGCACTACTACAGGATCGTCCTTATGTTCGATATACAGAAGACGAAAGCCCGATGCCTTGCACCGGGCCGTCATGGATACCGCTTCGCTGGAACGGGCAGATCTTCCCGGAAGGTTGCTCTCGGCGATCACGGACACGGTGACCACATCCGTCTGCATATGCGACAGATTGTGGATCAGCCAGATGCCGGCCGAAAGGGCAAGACAGCCCAGGAAATATTGCCAGTTCTTCACGATTTACTTCTGAGGGGTCTGCTCTCCGTTGCTCTGGGCCTCGGAATAGTCGCGGACGATTGAGTTCTTGTCCACGCGGAGCTTGACGTCACCGTCAACCTTGATGAGCACGGTCCTTTCCTGGATATCGGCTACGGTGCCATAGATACCACCTGCGGTCACGACCTTGTCGCCCTTCTTGAGTTCGTTGCGGAATTTCTCAAGTTCCTTCTGCTGCTTGCGCTGGGGACGGATCATGAAAAGCCACATAACTGCGAACATAAGGAGGATCATGATCCAGAAACTCATACCGCCGCCGGCCTGGGGCTGGGCTGCACCTGCAGCCTGGAGAAATGTAAGAAAATTCATAATTGCTATTTGTTAATCAGTTTATCTAATATACCATTCACGAATGCGCGGCTCTCGGGAGTGCTGTAGAACTTGGAGATTTCCACATATTCGTTAATGGTCACCTTGGGTGCGATGTTCTTGAAGGCTTCCGCCTCGGCAAGGCCGCATACTATCAGGGCCAGGTCGGTAACGCATATACGGCTGCGGTCCCATTTAGGTGTGATTTCCGCAATCTGGGCCAGATAGCGGTCGAAGCCGCTGTAGGCTGTACGGAGCAGCTTTACCACAAAGGCCTTGTCGCTCTCCTTGGACCCGCTCTTGTCCATATCGCTCATGAAAAGAGGAGGAAGGTTCCAGGGCTTGCCCTTTGCAAGCTGGTCCATTGTGCGGCAGCACCAGCTGAGGGCGTATGCAAGGTCGTCGTTCCACCAGATGGAAAGGTCCTCGAGTATGGGTTCGAGCTCGGCATTGTCTTCGAATTCATTTTCGAATATCTTCACCCAGAGTTCAGCATCCTCCTTCAGGGTATTCTCTTCGTTATTGAGATAATCTGCGAAATACTCCTTTCCGCGGATGGATTCATAGAGATGGCGGAGAAGCACGTCGTACTGGTCCCAGGAAAGCTTTTTCTTCTGCAGAAGTTTCTGGAAATCAGGATCTTCCGAAAGAAGCGGAGCTATCAGGTTGGTAGTGAACTTCATATTGGGGTGGAGTTCAGCCTCGGAAGGATTGAACTTACCCTTGGCCGCCTCTATGCGGCTGACTGCTTCGTCTGTTAAAGGTTTGACACAAGAGAGAAGGAAAAGGTAAAGGTCCCTCGTAGATTCGAGGGAGCGATCCAGCTGGGCCTCAAGCTCTTTGAGGCTTGCAGACTGGTTTTCCGTAAAACTGTATATAGCCTTGAAGGCTTTTATACGAAGGATTCTGCGGTTAAGCATCTTTTTCAAACAAAAATAATATGCAAATATAGCATCTAATCCTCAAAAAATTCTAATTTTGCAAAAGAATAAAACTAATTTAATCCAAAAGTTTATGTACAGAGAGGACAGAGATCAGGTTAATTTCCAGGATCGAAATGCAGAAGATGTTTACTCAAAGCCTGTAAGAGCCGGTAAACGTACATACTTCTTCGACGTAAAGAGCACCAGAGGGCAGAATGACTACTATCTGACAATTACCGAAAGCAAGCGCCGCAACAATCCCGATGGCTCATTCACGTACGACAAACATAAGATTTTCCTTTATAAAGAGGATTTCGAGAAATTCAAGGAAGGCCTTGACGAAGTGATCAAATATATCACCGACAACTGCTTTGGAGGAGAGATTCCCGTTAGGCCTGAAGCTCAGGAACCTGATCAGGAAGGCTACTTCTAATGGCTCAGATCCTGCTGAAGAACATACGAGTCGCCGATGAGGAAAAGGATGTCCTGATCGGAGGTGGCCGTATTCTGAGGATTCGTCCAGCAGGCTCTTGCATAGACTGGGATCTTGCCGGGGACATCGAAGTGATGGACTGCAGCGGCAAAGTCGCTATCCCGGGATTCATCAACATGCATACCCACGCAGGGATGGCTCTGATGCGAGGCATCGGAGAGGATATGGTATTCCAAGACTGGATCAAGAAGATCTGGGAAATCGAAGCCGGTTTCGACTACGATTACGTGTACTGGAGCGCCAAGGTAGCCTGCATAGAGATGATCCGCACCGGCACCACCACCTTCAACGACCAGTACTGGTTCTTCCAGGCTTGCCAGAAGGCAGCCTCCGAAATGGGCATACGCCCCGCCGTAGGTTACGACATAATCGACCACGGGGACCCGGAAGAGGCCAAGCGCCAGATGGAGCAGTGTGAACGCAAGTACGAGGAAGTGAAGGATCAGTGGATAGACGAAGGCGCGATCTACGAACTCGCTTTTCACGCCATCTACTCGGTCAGCGAGCCCATGATGATATGGGCGGCGGACTTCGCCCGCAAGCACGACATCCCCCTGCACATACATCTATCCGAAACACGGAAAGAAGTCGAGGACTGCAAGGCAGCCCACGGAGGCCTTTCCCCGGTAGAGTATCTGGACAGGATAGGAGTCCTCGGGCCCAACCTGCTGGCAGCCCACTGCCTCTGGCTTTCCGAGCACGACATCGAGCTGCTGGCCAAGCACGGGGTGCATTGCATCCACAACATCAACTCGAACACCAAGCTGTCTTCCGGGTACAGATTCCTCTACAACGAACTCCGCGATGCAGGAGTGAACGTTTGCATCGGCACCGACGGATGCGCATCTTCCAACAACCTCGACATCCTCGAGGCCATGAAGACCTCCGCCCTATTCCAGAAGGCCTGGCGCAGCGACCCTAAAGCCCTTCCGCTTCCGGAGTTGCTGGACATGGCCACCATCAACGGGGCCAAGGCCCTCAGGCTCGACAGCGGCCGGCTCGAAGAAGGAGCTCTCGCGGACATCTCCATAGTGGAGACCGACAGCAGCTACTTCCTCTCCCCCGGTCCTTTCCTGGCGAACCTCGTCTATTCCGCCCATTCCGACTGCATAGATTCGGTAATTGCCGGCGGCAAGTTCGTAATGCGCAACCGCGAGATTCCCGGAGAACGCGAGGTGCTGCACGAGGCGAGGAAGGCCCTATCAAAAATCAAGAAGTAAAACACTATGGACGAAAGAATCAACAAGATCAATACGGCTGCGGAGTATATCGAGTCCCGTCTCGATGGCCGCAAGCCTATTGCAGCCATCATCCTGGGCAGCGGCCTGGGCGAACTGGCAGAAATAATCGAAGACCGTATCACCATCCCCTATACCGAGATTCCCTGCTTCCCCGTATCTACAGTAATCGGGCACAAGGGCAACTTCATCTGCGGTTTCCTCGGAGGGAAATGCGTGCTTGCAATGCAGGGCCGCTTCCACTACTACGAGGGCTATGACATGTCCACCCTCACCCTGCCCGTCCGCGTGATGAGCAAGCTGGGTGTCAAGTTCCTGCTGGTTTCCAATGCAGCAGGGGCCCTCAATCCCGAGTACAAGGTGGGAGATACCATCATTATCCGCGACCATATCAACTTCATGCCCAATCCCCTGATCGGACCCAACATGGAGGACTTCGGCCCCCGTTTCCCCGACATGACCTGCGCCTACGACCTCGAACTTCAGAAGAAGGCCCTCGATATTGCGGCAGGAATGGGAATCAAGCTCCATCAGGGAGTCTATTTCGGCGGCAGCGGTCCTACCTATGAGACACCTGCGGAAGTACGCTTCTTCCGTGCAGCCGGTGCCGACCTGGTAGGAATGTCCACCGTTCCCGAGGTAATTGTGGCCCGCCATTGCGGCATCCGCGTATTCGGTATGTCCGTGGTTACCAACATAGCCAACACCCAGAACGTCGAGCGCAATTTCAATGACGGCGAAGATGTAGTCCAGCAGGCAAATGCGGCTACGAAGAGAATGATTCCTCTGTTCACGAAACTGATCGAAAGCCTCTAGGATGGACAAAAGAGCTATTGTAATAGAGGAAGCAGCTGCTTTCCTTTCTTCCTGGCTCGACGGGCGCAAACCTATCGCAGGAATCATCCTGGGCAGCGGACTCGGAGAACTCGCAAACGAAATAGAAGAAGCCATCACCATACCCTATGTAATGGTGCCGGGCTTCCCTGCCGCTACCGCAGTAGGCCACAAAGGCAATTTCATCTGCGGAAAACTCGGCGGGAAATGCGTACTTGCCATGCAGGGCCGCTATCATTATTATGAAGGCTATCCAATGGATACGGTAGTCCTTCCAATACGCGTGATGATAAAGCTCGGAATCAAGTACCTGTTGGTTTCCAATGCCGCAGGAGCAATGAACAAGAGCTTCTCCATCGGAGACCTGATGCTTATCCGGGACCATATCAACCTCCTCCCCAACCCCCTCATCGGCCCCAACCTCGATGAGTTCGGCCCCCGCTTCCCCGACATGACCTGCGCCTACGACCTGGACCTTCAGGACCGTATGCTCAAGATAGCCAAGAAACAGGGCGTAAAGCTTCAGAGAGGCGTCTATGTGTCCTGCACCGGCCCCACCTACGAAACCCCGGCCGAATACGCCTTCTACAAGGCGATAGGGGGCGATGACGTGGGCATGAGCGTAACTCCCGAGGTAATAGTGGCCCGCCACGCCGGACTGCGCGTCCTTGGAATGTCGGTAATCACCGACGTTGCGCACGAGGTGGGAGATGATTATGTGACAGACGAAAACGAGATCGTCCGTCAGGCCGATCTCGCTTCGAAGAAGATGACTTCCCTGTTCAGGGAGTTGATTTCTACCCTCTGATCATTTGAGATCGAGGAAATCGATGAAGCCGGGAACCGAGAGGTCATAGCCTCGGGGACCGGCTAAAATTTTGCCGTCTGCATCCAGGATAAAGTAATTCGGCTGGGCATTCACTCCGAATCGGGTCCTGGCAATATAGCTGTTCACGCGCCCTACATCCTTGAGGGTTTTCCCGTCTGGAGTAGTTATCCAGGAAGATTCTGGGAGTTTGGCTTTATCATCGGTGTAGAGGGCTACAAGCACGAAATTGCCCTGCAGGCGCTCCAGCACCTGAGGATCGCTCCACACCCTTGCCTCCATCTCCCGGCAATTCACGCAACCGTGTCCGGTAATGTCCACGAATACCTTCTTCCCGCCAGCCTTAGCCGCCGCAAGCGCATCTTCGATATTGTCGTAACCATATAATCCGTGGGGCAGTTTGACCATGTCATCGGCTGGCAGGTACTCCCCCTTCGGGAGTTCGCCCTCCGGGCTCACCCCACCATCGGCTATCGCCGATCCAGGGACAGAAGAACCCTCAGGATGGAGGTCGAAGTCGATTTCTTCCGGGCTATGGCAATTTTCGCCGACGCAGGAGATCCATTGCAGCGTGCCATGGATCTGGTCCAGCGGAATAGCCGGGGTGCCGGTGAAGACGATGCGTGACTGCCCATCATCTC
>JAILMV010000214.1 GCA_024692185.1 Bacteroidales bacterium
CCCGCCACCGAAGTAAAGGATTGGGCGGAAGATAATGACCTGCTGATGAATCTCATAGGAGGGCAGGCGCCCGCGACCTACCCGACCGTGGAGACCGGCGATGACGACTTCGACCAGCAGTTGCAGAAAGATCTGGAAGAAGTCCCCGCAACCGTCAAGGACGACAGCTACGATTTCGGCTACATCGACCCTTCTGTAATCCAGACAGCTCCCACGCTGGAGAAGGTGGATAACGGCTCCGACATCAACGCTCTCCCGAAAGGCAATTATCAGGTATCTCCCGCCAAAGAAGATGAAAGCTTCGTGGAGAAGAAGTATAATCAGGTCCAGGAATGGATGCAAGAGAGAGATATGACGGGCGTCCACGATGCGGTGGATCTGGCCGAGGGTGCCTGCTCCAACATGTTCGAAACGGCGGTGGGCGGTATTACCAAGATAGGCGGATCATTATTGAGCACCTACAATTCGGTCAAGGGGGCAATGGGCACCAAGGAATTCCTCTCCGGATATGCTACCCGCCTCGTGGACCAGGCCCAGGAGAATGCCATGAACGGCATCAAATACGGTACTCCGCCCACCGACTATTCGGCGCAGAACCAGGCAGATATGGATAAATACGTAAAGAAGAGCGTGGCCGACAAATTCACCGGCGCGGTCTTCAACGCATTCTTTTAGGAGGACCGAGATATGAGAAAACTGGTATTTTCGTCGCTCGTGCTGCTATGCGCCGTATGCGCATTTGCCCAGGGCCCGAGCATCCTGGTTCCTGAAGGCTCCAGCCTTATGGAAGTCATACCCGCATCTGCCGACGGATCCGTGCCCATCATCAGGGAATACGCCTCCGCCTGCCCCGTAGCGGTGGTGGGCAACGTCGCAATGACCATCGGCAGGGACACCACCCACGTATTCGAGATTCCGATCAGCCATCCTGTGGCAGATGTCAGATGGCTGGGAACATCCCTTTTCTATCCTGAGGGAAAGCAGATCATGCGATCCTGGGAAGATGGTTCCGTCCGTAAGCTGCTGGAGGCAGATGCTCCCGTTAGCGCAATCCTGCCTGCGCTGGACGGCATCCTCTTCACCACGGATAACAGCCTCGTTTTCTGCGATTACGAGCAGAAGACCGGGCGGGTCCTGCATCAGTCCAAGGGAAAAATCATCCTCGGAGGCATCCACTCCGGGCACATCTTCTTTGCCGAAGGAGCGGATCTCTACGCCATCCGCGGCAAGCAGAAGGTCAAATTCCATTCAGCCGGCAAGGCAAGCGTCAAAGCGCTGGCCGTCCATCCCGAGGGGCCGGTTTTCTATAGCACGGCAGATGGCACTTATTTATTGAACACCGATTACCGCCGGCTGCGGCTGACGGCACAAAGCGCAAAGGCCATCGACATCGTCGGGGACAAGTTGTTCCTGAGCTTTGCCGACGGGCAGTGCGTGATGGTAAACCGCTGCGGACAGTACAAGGAGATACTCCTCGCTTCTGAAGTAGATGGCAAGGATGGAATCGGCCTGCTCACTGCCGGCCACATCCCCGAAGCCGTACGTTCCTATTCCGCCGAGGTCCAACGCTCGCAGGATGAAAGGAGTGCCGGGGAAGGCGTCCCGGCCGATCTTCTCGGAGAATATGCCTATGCCCTGGCGCTGTCCCACGATTTCGATGCAGCCCTGGCTAACATCGAAAGGAGCCGTGCCCTGGGCGGCAAATATGCCGATTTCTATTCTGCCCAGATCCTTCGCGTAATGGGGCTGGATGATGCTGCGGACGAGCTGGGGAAGAACGTCGCCATCCCCTGGAATATCCGCAATCACTATGAGGCCCTGAATAAAAAGTACGCCAGCCGGGCACGCCTGGTCAGCGGCACGCCAGCCGAAGTAATCAAGACTGCCAGCACCCTGGCCGCTGCCGGACAGTCTGTCCAGGCTCTCGCCAAGCTGGGAGACCTGAAACAGCGCTACCCCGAAAATGCCGTAATCTACAGCTGCGAAAGCACTGTCTGGGAAAGCCTGAAACATTATAGGAAGGCCGCGCAGTCGCTGGAAAAGGCCCTGAGCCTGACCCCTTCCACGGCCGATAATCTGGGCAGACGGACAATTTACGGCAATCACCTGAACACCCTGAAGACAAAATTCGATCCCGTTCCCGCGCAGCCGAACTTCTGGAAGGATAAGGTGCTAGGTTATGACAAACCCCGGCTGATGGTCTATGGAGGCGCCACCCTGACCTCAGGCTTGTCGTCACTGAACATGAGGCTGGGTCTCTACACTAGCGCCTGCTTCAGCGCCTCGCTTAACCTTGGGATCGCCCGTGCGTCGAAAACCACCACCGGCACCATAGGCATCTCGGCATACAAAACCATAAAATACCTGATTTTCGGTATGGGCATATCCGATAGCTTTTCCAAGGGAAGCAATGTCTTCACGCTCAATCCCAGTGCGGGAGTCTCATTCCCCGCCAAGGATGGCATGTCGTCAACAGACGTAATGTTGGGATTATCCCTTCCCCTAAGCTCCGGCGTAGGGCTGGGTTATTCCATCTCCGTGGGTCGCACCTTTTATTTTGATTTTAATCTGAAGAAGAAGTGAAAAAGATAAGATTCATATTGATTATCGTGGCTTTGCTGGCCTTCCAGGGCGCTCTACGGGCTCAGGGGCCTTTTGCCAAGTCGTTTACTGCTGACGGTACCCTTTTCCTTCTTTCGACTGAGAATTACGACAATCTTTCCGAACAGGAAAAAGGCTCGCTAATCAACAGGGACTACAAGAACTGCGGGCAGGCCAAGATCAGCGTCTCGACCGCCAAGGGAGGCGAAGTCTGGATGAGGGACGGCTCTGCTTTCGTGCTGATTGACAAGTGGAATGACTTCGACCTGGAAATGGACAATTACCGTCCTATAACTATGAAACGCCAGGGAAAAGACCGCCTGTATTATTCTTTCGGCGGAGGTATTTCCGGACAGGGGAAAAGCCATTCTGCCTTGATGGACCTACGGGCCGGTACCTTCCTCTACAAGAATTTCCTGGACATCTCCGCCGGCCTAAGCACGGGTTGCGCCATAAACTCGGGCGAAATGGCCTGGCAGACAAGTCTCAACCTCTTTTCGAGAGCTTATCTCCCGATTAATATCAAGGGTTTCCACTTTGCCTACTTCGCAGGAATCGGCATATCCGGAGGCCTTGTTTCCGGAGGAAGCAGCATCGAATTTCCCATTCTGGCAGGCTCCTGCTGGTTCATAGGGCCCGGTAGTCTGGACTTTACCTTACGATATGGAA
>JAILMV010000220.1 GCA_024692185.1 Bacteroidales bacterium
CTGGCTCCGCATAGCCGCCACGCTTGTGGAAGATCCCCGCGTGGAGATCAAGAAGGCCATGCTCGACGCCTACCCCGACCTCCGCGGCATGTACGACGAGAACGACCCCAACACGGCAGTCTTCTTCCTAAAAGACGCCACCGCCACATTCAGTTCCTTCACCGCCGCGCCGGAGGAGGTTAAGTTCTAAATCCTAAAAAAAAACATCATCCTCCCGGGTGATGTTTTTTTTCATACGTTTTCTATCATATTTGTTCTTCGGCTTGATTTTATGGGTACGAAATATTATTTGTTTCCCATGAGCACTAAGCTCCTCCTCACGAGATGCCTTTCTGTTCGCGAGAAGGTAATCCTGTATAGTGATTCGTGATCGTATTTCTTTCTTTGTGTTCATCAGGAAATGTCTACATGTTTATTGAAGTCTTGCCCTTGCCAATACTCCATTACTCCAAGATGTTTAAGCCTCCCTACGAGAATAGAAGGATGCGTATTGTACTTCTTGGCAGCATCAAGTATCCCCGCCCGAGAGAACGATGCATTACGAAGAAACTCCAGTTCATCGGATTTGGCAAGAAGGACATCAGAGGCATAATTATCTGCTTCTTTTTCTTTTGTCTCATCCTGACCAGATATCCCTGCTTTTTCCAGAAAGATATCCTTTTTACCATGTAAAAGGATGTGCCCTACTTCATGGAAAAAATTAAACCACAAATGATCATACCCCTTATAACGGCCTGACAGTTGTATGACAGGTGTGTCCTTAATCCATCTTGTTGCACCGTTAATTGGTGCTTTTGGTAGAGTTGGAGTCACAATCAAAACCATTCCACACTCACGGCATAGCGCTTGTAGGCGAGGGAAGAAATCATCTGGTTCATCAACCATTAATTGCTTCATCTCGGGAATCATAGTCTTTAGCTTCTTCTCATCAAAAGAAGTTTTTTGCTCTTCCGCCTTTGCCTGAAGTTCTCCTCGTCTAAGCCAAACAGACATTGCATGTGGGTCCTTAGTCGAGGATAAAGAAATCCTGAATGCGAGCGGTAGTTCCTGCCTCAAATAATAATCCGACCACGCTTTTTCTGTACTAAATCCGAAAAACTCAAAAAGGGCTCGCACCCTCTCTTCTGGAGTTTTTACCGATTCAATCCATGACCGTTTTACCATCTCTGCATAAGGGAAATGCTTCATCCATTCAATAGAGGCTTTTGCTTCTTCTTCTCTTTGTTTTCTAACCTTATACTCATCGTACATTTGCTGCTTTCTTAACCAAAAAGATGCAGGGATTTTTGTGACCATCTCAAAAGAGATAGCCATATCTGTTGTAATTGAACTATTACCGCTAATTACAGCAAATATTGTTTTTTCTGGCTTGCTGACCCTAACGGCAAATTCCTTAACACTCATTTCCATTTCCTTTAGTTTCTCCGCGAGAGTCTCTCCCGGATGAAAAACGGTGATTAATTTAGATGCGTCTGCTTTTATTCCCATACCTTATTCTTAATGCCCCTCAATAATCGGAGCGAGTATTATTTACCGTGATAATTATCTATTTCGAGTATCTCGACTCCCCTGATTTCGAACCATAAATATTGCCCTGAGGGGTTGGCCGGGATAGGCTTTTCGTGTGGTTCGAATATCAATCTATATGGTTGGTCAAGATCGCAAGCCCATTGTCCTTTCCTATTGTTAGTTAAAGCATGATATCTACCAGGCAAATATCTAACGTCCTCCAACGAGTCTGCAGCTAAAAGATCTCCGACGCGCATCTGAAACAGTTTAGAGCGTGTGGAGCCAAGAGTCTTTATGCTATATCTTTCATCCTCAGCACATTTTCTGAGCTTATTGTTTTTGTATGTAACGTCCATCCCAAACAAATTTAACAAACAGTAAGTGTTATCATACATCGGCAAAGATAATCAAAAATATTAATTACACAAAATGTTATGAAATTAGTGAAACGATTTTACTATAATAATTTGTATATTTGTAGTATGACACTCGAACAACAAATCCAGGAAGACATCAAGACTGCGATGAAGGCCAAGGACAGCGTGGCCCTCGCAGCGACCCGTGCCGTCAAGGGTGAGATTCTGCTCTTCAAGACCGCCGAGGGCGGCAACGGAAAGGTCACCGACGGCGATATTCTAAAGATGGTGCAGAAGCTCATCAAACAGCGCAAGGAGGCCGCCGAACAGTTCAGCGCCGCCGGCCGTCAGGAACTCGCCGACAACGAACTGGCAGAAGCCGCCGCGCTCGAAAAGTATCTGCCCAAACAGCTCGGCCCCGCCGAGGTAGAAGCCAAGGTCCGGGAGATAATCGCCCAGACCGGCGCGAGCTCCATCCGCGACATGGGCCGTGTGATGGGCACCGCCACCAAAGCCCTCGCCGGCCAGACCGACGGCAAATCCATCTCCGAGATCGTTAAGAGGTTGTTGGGGTAGAAAGGCGCCTTGCCTCCAAGCAAATGTCCTTTAAAAGATTACGCCCTCCTCAAAATAAACGATAAGTGCGTTTAGTTTAACGATAATTAAGTATGAGCAGAAAACCACAATTAAAAAAATTAATGACGGGATTAGCAGGAGAGTATTTTGTTGCGGGCATGATGAACCTGCGCGGGTGGGTTGCAAGTCTTACGCTAAAAAACTTCCCCGGCACAGACATATTTGGCAAAAACCCTGAAACGGGCAAGAGTATTTCCGTGCAAGTAAAAACCTGTTGGGATACTAGTTTTTTTATTGGCTTTAAACGATCAGAAAGAGATCTTCTCGAGAAAAAAGTACAGGGCCCCTTCGTTTTTGTTCACATTGACGGCACGGAATCTGTTTCATATTACGTATTATCAAAAAAAGAATTCATTGACCTCGTGATATCAACAGATAATATCTATTATAATAGGCCTCGAAATAAACCGATAAAAACAGATTATCCAATAGCCGTATCATTAAAAGACTTGGCCCCGTATAAAGATCATTGGGACAGTCTTTGGCGTTAGTTATGCCCCCGTTGGGAAACAACTTTCTATCTTGGCATACCATGAGAAGCAAAGAACTCTGACAGGTCTTTGTTATCTTTATATGGCGTGTCCATTTTAATAAATTTCACATTATTCCGAGTCATAAGGAGGGATAGGTTATTATCCGTCATCTTCTGCAAAGATCGTTTTACATCCTCCTCAGAAGAATCGTCTTTTGTTATAATGATTATATCTTTCCGCTTTAAAGCGCCCTCCCCTGATTGTTTCTTGAAAAATGGCTTAAAATACTGCTTATCATTATAGCCTAACGAATGGCCATATATCACGATTTCATCAGCAGAATCTAAGTCATCTACTATAGGTGGAGGGGAAAATTTGTTGTCGAAAGATTTCTGGAGAAAGCTGTATTCATCAGTTATATCTTCGTCTCCCGTTCCAATTATAACCTGTTCCTTTGAGCAACAACCATGTACATAATGTACTTTAGGCATTTTATCGAGCACACTATCTCTCGGAATAGATGTGTAATTAAAGGAATATATATTAAGCGAATTCTTTATGAGATTATCTGGGAGTAAGGACTTAACAATATCAAGTGGCAACGAATTCTGATTTGGCACTAAATCATCCAAATCTTTTAGATACAAACATAACTTATTCTTAATTAATTCTAAGGCCTTTTTATCACGAAAGTGTGGAGGTTTAAGCAAATCTTCTTTATAAGGGATAGAGTATCCAATCCTCTCTCTTTTTATTATCCCTTTGGCATAAAGTGTTTCTATTTGTTCTCCATACTTTTCATTATATAAGCCAAAAGGGATATAATAAGGTTCAATATTCTTTATACAATTCTTTTCTAAATCATTGATGACATCATGATTCAATTTATCATAATTTGGGTCGCTAATCTTTTTATAATAATTTAGCAACTCGTTTTCAAGGTCATACCATCTAACATCCTCAATATCTTCCTTCCATTTGTCATTTAAATAGCTAATTAATGGTGCAGGATAATCATTTGGGCAGTATTCAGAATTATAAAAATCCTTATATGTGGTTCTTCTACCCATACTAATGTCAAAGCCGTTACCTAGAACTAATACTATGTTTTTACCTATTTGGTTATTGCTCTTTGTTATCATATTAGTAGTCATTATTTAGGATTTGCTTGAATCAAAGAACATTCCAAGGCCAAAGTCCAGTCAAAATGTCAGAAATCATTATCAATTAAATAATTATTTACTCAACCTCTCCTCCGCCGTAATCCTGGTATATTCAAAGATTTCCGCCATTCCGGTCAGGGCCGCGAATGGCATAAACTGTCCTGCACGCTTACTCATGGGCATGCGTCTGTGTCTCTTGGGTTCCGGGTGCGGAAGATTGATGATGTCCGCATAAATGTCGATCTGTTCCATATTGCTTACCTTTTGGGGCGCAAGTTAGGAAGCGAGATTGACAGGTTTTGGCAACTACCCGAAAACTATTTCCAACGCATTTTATATCCACCTCGGTGAATTCGGTAATTTGCGTTTAGATTCACAAATAATGTGTCGTGATAATCACACCCATAACGCTCGTTAGAGCAGGTGACTACCGAGTAAGGATTACCATTAACCGCAACACCCTTTCGAATAACCCTAAGCCGCCCACAGTGGCATTTGGGGCATCTTTCCGACTCTGGGACTGGCGGCACATCCTTCTCTGGGATCGTCTTGAATTCACGGACAAAGGGGGAAGGATTTTCATTATCGTATAGCACCCAGGTGTGCTTTTTAGCTCTCGTAATACCGACATAAAAAACACGACGTTCTTCACTATACTGATAACCATCGGGCTCACTTAACAAGTATTCAAGAACAGGGCTATCACTAATCTGAGAAGGGAAGCCAGAAACGCCGCCATTACAGTTTATCAGTATTACATTTTCACACTCAAGCCCCTTTGACTTATGAACGGTCAAAAAGTCCATTTCTCTCTCTCCCCACTTAATGGCTATTTTATCTTTAAGAGTCTTAATTATAACATCTGTATTCTTAAAAATATTAACATCGTGAGTATAGCGTCCAAGAATCATCACCTCCTCGTTCGCGGGGATCTTCTCCGCTAACCATTTCACGGTGTTAACCATGTCGTTTCTGTCGGCTGTTGGCAGGAAATCCAACAGCGTTTTCGCGTCGTTTCGGAAAGGATGAACATTTTTCACAGCTTGTTCTGGATTTGCCAAAATAAACTTTGAAGACTGTTCTATAGCCGGTTCTCCAAATCGATACGTCGTTTCCATTAAGCATTTCTTCGTGTAACCAAAATACTGCTCAAATTGCTTAAACAGAGACATATCACTGCCGGCGAAACGATATATGGATTGCCAGTCATCACCAACACAGAAGAGCTTAGTTAGTGGCTTTTCTCGCCGAAGTGACTGAAGGAAACGATAGCGGTCAAGAGAGATATCCTGGAATTCGTCCACCAAGATGTAATCATAGTCAGGACGATGTCCATTATTACATAGTTCCGTTGCCCGAATTATTGCATCCGTAAAGTCAATCTCGTTATTATCCAACTCCATCTGTCGATATGCCTTAACAAAGGGCTCAACGATATCGTTAATCGTAATTCTATCGGCGCCTGAGACAACCTGGTTTCTAACCTCATCAAGAGTGACCCCTTTCGATTTAAGAAGGAAATTGAAAGAATTGAGCATAGCTAAAATGCTCTCTTCTTGTCTTTCAAGCTCTCGAGAGACATTCAATCGGGTATCGTTTCTAAAAACAACGCCCTCATTTTTAAGATCAACCTCCAACTTTTCAAAAACGTCTCCACGATGGAAGCCGGCACTAAAAGTTGCAAGCATCTTTGTCCCATATTGAGCATGAAGATTACGCTTCCAGAGCATCCCCTGCTTATAATTATCTTCCTCTTCTTGTGAGAACCAATTAGGACATCTTCCCTCTTCATTCACGGCAAAGTGCTCAAGGTATATTCGTTTTTCTTTACCGTTCTGATCATAGAAATATATTGAGAAATCCGGGCAATACTGTCGGTGGTCAACATCCGCAGTATTATACTCGTACTTTTCTTCGTAGCGAAACTTTACCCCACGAGACCCTAAGAAATCGCATATTTGGCTCTCTTCATCCGATTTGCAAAAAACAGGACGGCCATCCATGTCTTTGAAGAAGGCTTGTACACCATGCTTTTGTCGATCCTGAACATATTCCTGCATGGTATTGTATTCAAACTGATCCTTCATAGTGTAGCGCGCACGGATTATATAATCCGCAATGGCACGCTTAAAACCAGGATTATCTTCACATAATTTATGATAGACCTGTACGGAAAAATCTTTAGGCGTGATTGTTGGTTTTTCTCCTGTTGCTTCGGCAATTAAGTCCAAGGCCAATTTGTGAAAAGTGCGACATTTAAGATCCCTTTCTCCAAGCCTCTCCGAAAGTGATTCCGCAGCTTTTCTCGTGAAAGTAATAAGCAAGATCTTACTTGCTGGCACATGTTGAACATCAACTAAATAGCGAACCTTACCCACCGTAGTCATCGTCTTTCCGCTACCGGCGCTACTGATGACTAGAACATT
>JAILMV010000008.1 GCA_024692185.1 Bacteroidales bacterium
TTGGCTCCGGTGATGAACACCATGCAGCGGCCGGAAGATTTCTCGCTGTGGAGCATGGTGGTCTTGACTCCGAACTGCTCCATGGTACTCTTGAAGAGCTGGCCCAGTTCGTCGTCCCCTATCTTGCCTATGTAGCCGGAAGGCATCCCGAAGATGGATGTGCAGGTGATGGTGTTGGCCGCGGATCCGCCCGGGACATATTTCACGCCCACTTCCTTTAGGGCCGACCAGATGCGGTCCCCGGTTTCCATATCGACGTGCTGCATGCTTCCCAGCGGAAGATGGTATTCCTTGAGGAGGGTGTCGTCGGGCAGGATTGCCAGAATATCGGTGAGAGCGTTGCCTATTCCTAAAATTGACTTCATAAAGCGCGTTTTTGATTAACAAAAATACGTAAAATTATCGGTATAATAATTATCTTTGCCCGTTGTGAATAAAAAGCTTGTCAATACACTCAAATACACTCTGTCTTTCGGCCTCGCAGGAGTGCTCGTCTGGCTCGCCTTCAAAGGGATCGACTGGCAGGAATTCTTCATAGGTCTGAAAGCCACCAGATGGGGCTGGATCTTCCTTTTCCTGGTTGCAGGTTATCTTGCACTGGTTTTCCGTGCCCTGCGCTGGACCCAGCTCATACACCCTCTGGACGAGGACATCCACTATGGTAAGGTTTGGGACGCCAACAACATCGGCGGAATGGTGAGCATTGCCATTCCCGGCTCCGGCGACCTTGTCCGCACCGCCCTGCTGACCACTTCCAAGCTCCCCTACCAGACCGTGTTCGGCACTGTGATCATGGAGAGGGCCTGGGACGCCTTTGCCATCATAATGATGTTCGCCATCTCCCTGATTGTTGCCTGGGGCCGTTTCGGGGGTTTCTTCGTGAACAATATCTGGCATCCTCTGGCCTCGCATGCAGTCATTCTCTGGGCCCTGGCGGCGCTGGTAGTGCTTCTGATCGCTTTCCTGGTGCTGGTGCGCAAACTCCGCGACCGCAGCCGTTTCTTCGGCCGCCTGAACGACATGCTGGAGGGTTTCCTGATTGGTTTCAAGACCTTCGGAAAGATCAAGAACAAGCTGCTCTTCCTCTTCTACTCCGTGATGATCTGGGTGATGTATATGCTGATGAGTTATTTCGTGCTCAAGGCCATTCCCCAGCTTTCCGTAGCCTTGATGGCGGACGGGCTCTTCGTGGCTTCGCTCGGAAATGTGGCCTCCCTGGTACCCGTGCCCGGCGGAATCGGTGCCTACCACTATCTGCTGAAGATATCGCTGATGGGGCTCTATGGCACTACAGAAGAGATCGGACTGCTGTTCGCCACCCTCTGCCACGAGCTGCACGCAGTGCTGGTTATCGTTCTTGGTATATGGTCGTACGTATTCCGCATCGTCATACTCAAGAACGGCAACGCTTCCAAGAAAAATTAGTATATTTGCAACCCTTTTGGTCCCGTAGCTCAGTTGGATAGAGCAACAGCCTTCTAAGCTGTGGGTCGCGCGTTCGAGTCGCGCCGGGATCACAACAAACGGGATCTTGTATCCCTCTCCGCCTAACGTAAGAGTTCTACCAGACGATCCGGATAGTTTGAAATAATGGCGTCCACACCGCAATTGGCAACGGCAAGGATATCGGACTGTTCATCTACAGTCCAGGGGACGACTTTTACACCCAAGGAATGGCAATAGGCAACATTCTCAGCATTAACCACACTGAAATGTGGGGACCACCATCCCGGCAAAAAACTTATTCTGGATAGTATTTCCTTGATATCCGTGTCTCTTTTTGTGAGAAATGCCAGTGTAACTTCCGGCCACCTTGCGTGAATATATTCCAGGGAGCGGACGTCAAAGGTCTGGACTATCAGACGCTTACCAAGGTTTTTTGAAAGAAGGAGCGGGATACAGCTGTCGCAAAAAGTCTTGTAATCCGGCCAGTAGCTTCCTTCTCCCTCAGCTGCCGAGGACTTGATTTCAATATTGTAATTTGGAAGAGGAATATTATTATCCGAGGCATACTTCTCAGTATAGTCAATAAGCGCCGATGCAAGGGGGACATGCTCTGATATCAGTTTCTTTTCGGGCCACTGTTCAGTATACCTGAGCCCAACTTCATACTTTGCGATGCTGTCATAAGGCATAGTGAAAAGATATTCCTTTGGGTCCCCTTTCTGAATAGGGGTACCATCCGGCCTTATTGCACAGCGATAATGAAAATAATTGTCGTGGGACAGGACGGCAAGGCCGTCGGCAGATAATTGCAAATCCATCTCCAGAGTGTTAGCGCCAAGATCGAGGGCGTTCTTCATTGAGGAAAAGGTATTCTCCGGCATTAGTCCGGCTCCTCCCCTGTGAGCCTGAAGGTCTATACTGGGATTTATACTAAGCCCGCAAGCACATATTGCAGCAGAAAGGCATAACAAAGCAGCCCCAATTATTTTCTTGTTTAGAATCATAATCGTTTTTATCTTTACAAAGATATAAAAAGAATTAATATCTTTGTGTGCGCACACACAACCTGAATCAAAGTATGAAAGTATTAATAGCGACACTTTTCTCTTTACTGATAGCCTCGGCATCATCCTTTGCACAGAATACTTGTTATGCCCGCCTTGAGAATGATACCCTGCGAGTTGGCAATTCCGTTATAGAACGTGCATTCGCCTGGGACGGAGGAGCGCTCAGGACATTGTGGCTCACCGACAAAGCAAGCGGCCGGACTATGAAATCCAGGCACGAACTGCCGGATTTTATCTTAGCAAAAGAAGCTCCGGAAAATGCGCGCCTGGAAGTTATCGAGGTCCCTGAAGGCCGATGGTCTCCAGCCTTCCTACTGTCAAGAGTGTCCTACAACATCGGCAAAGTTCAAATCCGCCGGGAATACCGCCTTTACGACAATGTTCCGGCCATCGCATGCGACACATATATCAAAGGCATCTGGAACATTACCCCGGAAGAAACTTCTGTGCTGGACCAGATTTGCCTGAAAGGACGGAACTGGCACTGCACCGCAGTGGAATTCCACGACAGGACAGATGTCCACAACAGCCTTCTGGAAGAGCGCAGGTTCATCTCATATCACCATGAAAAGTCCTGGAACGCCAATCTTCTTCTCGCACGTGATGCCGTTACCGGAGCCGGTCTGTTCATGCTTAAAGAGGCTCCATGCTCGGACATGCAGGTGGGCCCCGGAGTTGGGGACTTCATCACCAAGAACGGCCGCTTCCAGCTTACTCGTATAGGTTTCGAGCCCGGAGACATCCTTGCTGATGGGTGGACGCGCCTTTACGGCTCTGTAATGGGCGTTACCGGTGCCGATGATTTCTCGGAAGCCCTGGCCCTCCGCTCCTACCAGAAAACTGCCCGCCGCCAGATGGATATGGTGATGATGAACACCTGGGGGGACCGCAGCCAGGACGGCCGCGTGAGCGAGCAGTTCTGCCTGCAGGAGTTGGACAAGGCGGCGCGGCTGGGCATCACAATATACCAGATAGACGATGGCTGGCAGCTGGGCAAAAGCCCAGCCTCCGTTGTTGAGGGTGGTTCTTTCGACGATATCTGGGCCCGCACCGGATATTGGGATGTGGACCCGGTGAAGTTTCCTCACGGACTGTCGCCGATAGTGGAGAAAGCGAAGGGTCTGGGCATCGAAATCGGCCTGTGGTTCAATCCCAGCGTGCAGGATGATCTGGCCGATTGGGAAAGGGATGCAGCCGTGCTCATCGGCTTGTACAAGAAGTATGGGATACGTATATTCAAGATAGACGGGCTGGTTATTCCCAGCAAGACTGCGGAGCGCAATCTCCGGAGCATGCTGGACAGGGTCAGGGAAGAGACAGGGGACGATGTCGTTTTCAACATGGACGTAACCAACGGACGGCGCATCGGCTACAATTGGTTCGCGGAATATGGTAATATCTTTCTGGAGAACCGCTATTCCGACTGGGGTAACTACTATCCGTACAAGACTCTGCGTAATTTGTGGCAACTGTCCCGGTATGTGGCTCCGGAGCGCTTCCAGATAGAATTCCTTAACCCCTGGCGCAATACGGACAAGTATCCTTCGGGGGATATGTTTGCCCCGTCCAACTACTCCTTCGACTACATAGCCGCCGTCAGTTTTGCCGCGCAACCCCTGGCATGGATGGAAGCTTCCAACCTTCCGGAGGAAGCTTTTTATGTGGGAGACATACTTAAGAAGTGGTATGAACTTGCTCCGGCCATACACGGCGGAACAATCCTCCCAATTGGAGAAGAGCCTTCCGGCCGTTCCTGGGCGGGTTTCCAGTCCATAACGGACTCAAAGCACGGCTATATTATTGCCTATCGTGAAGACACCCCCACAGCCAGAGGCTGCATCAAGACCTGGCTGCCGGAAGGAAAGCGCGTCAGGTTCAGGCCTCTTCTTGGCAGCGGCAAGCCTTTCCGTGCCAAAGTCGGCCCAGGGGGCATAATAAAGATTAAACTCAGGGAGCCCAACTCTTTCGCCCTGTACGAGTACTCGCTTTAGCATAACCCAATCCAAAAATAAAAGCTATCTTTGACTATTCATACTTCAGAGATGGCAAGAAGGATCATAGGTATCGGTGAGACTGTTCTGGATATAGTGTTCCGGAAGGGGCAGCCGGAGGCCGCTGTGCCGGGCGGTTCAGTATTCAATTCGATGGTGTCCCTCGGGCGCACGGTAGGGAAGCAGTTTCCGGACGTGGAACTTCTGATGGAATCGCAGTTGGGCGATGATTACGTGGCGGACATCGTGGCCGATTTCATGGGCCGGAACGGTGTGGGAATCGAAGGCATGCAGCGCGAAAAAGGGCAGAGCACGGTCTCGCTGGCCCTGCTGGACGAGCATAACAACGCCCACTACGAATTCTTCCGCGACAA
>JAILMV010000010.1 GCA_024692185.1 Bacteroidales bacterium
TCTTCGGTGGAGATGATAAAACAGGCGCCCCGCCTGAATACTCTGGACGGAAAGACCATTGCAGTCGTAGGGGTCAGTTTCATGACCGGCGTAACACATCCTGTAATCAAGCAGTTGATACTTGAGAACTATCCTTCTGCCAAGGTAATCCTCCTGGATGAGATAGGTATTGCCGGCCCTTATCCCGCCCCGGGCATAAAGCGGAAGGCCAAGGAAGAGTTCGAACAGAAACTGAAGGAAATGGAGGTAGATGCCGTCATCTCCGGAAATGGCGGATGTGGTTTGTGCACTCCCAAGGAGACGGGCTCCTGCATAACTGCCGAAAGGATAGGAATACCTTCGGTCATCATAGCCGGGCCGGGATTTGCGGACCAGGCAAGATATACCGCATTGAACAACGGTGTGCCCATAATGCGGGTCGCACAATATCCAGGGGCCTTTGCTACCCATACGGTGGAGGAATTGGAACGTAACACGCGGGAAATCCTGTGGCCCCAGATAGTAGAGGCCCTGACCAAACCCATCTCCGAAGATGAACGCACGGCAGGGATGTCCGCCAAGACCGGAGATATCCGCGACGATGCTTTCTATGGCACTATCGATGAGATCAATGACTATTTCAAGGAGATGAAGTGGTCGGACGGCCTTCCCATAGTTCCTCCTACTTTCGACAGGGTTGAATCATTCTTGAAATACACCGACCATAAATGGGACGAAACCGTAGGAATCCTGCCCATAGCACACCGCAATACGACTGTATGGCACGTTGCGGTGAATGCTGTCATGGCCGGTTGCAAGCCAGAATACATGCCCATACTCTTAGCCCTGACCAAGGGTCTGGGCGATCCGAACTTCCGCCGCACCCTTGCCAGCACTCATGCTTGGATCCCTTATTGCTGGTTGAACGGACCTGTCGCCAGGCAACTCGGAATCGATAGCGGACAGGGTCAGATCAACGAAGCCGCCAACATCGCCATCGGCCGTTTCATGAATCTTGCTTTGATGAATCTCTGCGGCTATTATGTAAAGCAGGACCGTATGGGCACTTTCGGTTATCCTATGCCCTGGTGCATGGTGGAGGATGATGCGGCTTGCATACGGGTAGGCTGGGAACCCTACCATGTACGTAAGGGATACGCGCTCGACGACAATACTATCACCTTGAGTTCCACCCTCCTCTGGGGGAACAACATGGCCCCATCTACCACGAACCCGGAGAAAATGATGGAACTGCTGGCCTGGGACATCAGCGAGAGAAGCCAGTTCGCCCTTGGCAGCGGCAGGCAGTACACTTTCCGGACTATCTTGATGACAGAGCCGGTAGCTGCGATCCTATCTTCCAGGTACAGGACTACGGAAGCACTGGAAAGAGATTTGATCGAGGCCTCGCGCCGCCCGGTCGTAGAGCGTGCATTTGCGAATTACTATGCCAATCCAGGAGGAGCCAAGGATGGCGGCCAGCATTCCCTCCGCCAGTATCAGGGGCATATCCGCAAGGATGAAGGAGGTAAAATGACGGCCACTCCCGAATGGTATGATTCTCCCGAAAGCGAGCAGATGACGGTGCCGACCATGAAGCAGGGGATGACTGCCTTCATCATTACGGGAGATGCGGCCCGCAATAAGGTGCAGACCATGCCTTGCGGAGCTAATGTTACCATCAAGATAGAATTGCCGAAGAACTGGGATAAACTGATGGCCGAGCTCGGCTACTAGCCTATTTTGTACAAAAAACCCGTATATTTACATCCGAAGAAGATGTAAGTATGGAATACCTGTCCAAGCAACGATACGACGAGATTGCAGCTGAGCTGAAGCATCTCATCAACGAGGTTTACCCCAAAGTGAAGGACAACCTCGTGGAGACTCGTGCCCAGGGGGACTTGAGCGAAAATGCAGGATACCGCGAAGCTAGGCGTATCCAAGCTAAGACCATCAGCCGTATCCGTTTTCTGCAGAGGGTGCTGGAGAATTCCCGCGTGATCGATCACGATGCCCTTCCCAAAGACAGGGTCAGCCTTCTTAGCAAGGTGGAATTTACCAACCTTTCCACAAATACCCGTATGAAATTCGAGATAGTCAGCCCCCACGAGATGGACCTGGAGGCTGGCAAGATTTCGTTGAAGTCCCCAATCGGCGCAGCCCTGATGGGCAAGAAGGTCGGTGAAATAGCCGAGGCTCAAGTTCCCTCCGGAACACTGCGCCTGAAAATCGAAAGCATAGTTCTCGAATAACTATAAATCTTTTCGTAAGATTCGTCGGGCGACTTCGTCCGGGTGGTCTATTAGCAGTTGCCCGTGATTCATCTTTGGGAAAACAGCAATTCTTGCCTCCGGGCAAATTGACAGCAGATGCTTGGCCTGCGGCTTGGCCACGAAGGCCTCTTTGGTCCCATACCAAAACTGGATGTCGGCGCCTGCGATGGATTCCAGTTTGTTGGTATAGATGTCTTTATACCCATCCAGGACTGCCTGTCTGCCACCGAAGGGGAAGGCCTTCTTGCATTCATCCAGAAGGACGTCGAAATAATGCGAATGGAAGATCCATTTCCAGAATCCGGTCCAGTGATAACAGGTCCAGACATTGTAGCTCTGATAATAGCGGAGGGGATTCACCAGCCATTTGGGCAGCGGCAACAGGGGTGCGGCATCCATAACGGCATGATCGATGACTATCTCGTTCCTCTCCAGGACCCTGGATAGAATCTTACCTCCTAACGACAGTCCGTAGGCCGAGTCGAGATGCCCTCCGAAGTGCTTTTGTACATGGCCGATAAT
>JAILMV010000029.1 GCA_024692185.1 Bacteroidales bacterium
GTGAAGGTGTGCAGCGTAGTGAATGCCGTACGTATGGCAAAGATCAAGAATATGTATTACCAGGATCTCCACAAAAACGGATATGCCGGCCTACAGTTCGACGTGCAGCCTTTCGTTGCATCAGCACCTTCCTATGGCATAGGAGGCACTGCCGGCGACCTTGGTCCGGTAGCCGGTCTCACTTTCTCGCTGAGGTTCTGATTACCTAGTCAATCTGAGATATTCCGCACGGGCCTTCGCGACCTGCTTGCGGAATTTTTTATTTGTATTGATCTTGGAATAGGCAATGCTGGCAGCGGCCCGGCTGGCATCCACGTCGCTCTGCCAATGGGCGCCGACGATCACCCGGCTCTCCCCATACATCCATCCCCGGGCGTAGAGGGCCTCTGCGGCAGCGGGATTCACTTCCGCAAGCATCAGGGCGCAGGCCCAGCCGCGGATGGTGTGTCCGGAAGGATAGGAGCCCTCCCCGCGCAGTTCGTCATCTTCCCAGGGGCAGAGGGTCTGTTCGTTGAAATACACGAAAGGACGCAGGCGGTGGTAGTATTTCTTGGGCTGCACGCGGATCTGCTCAATGGTCTTGATGCCGTCGTAGAGCATCTTCCATATTTCGGGAGTATTCTCCGCGGACAGTTCCAGCCCCATTGGCTCGTTGAAGGTAGTGAAGACCGTATCCAGCTGCCAGGCGGCATCGCGGGTGGCAATCCTGGCCTTGACAGGGTCCTTGCGCTGCTCCTTTCCCCAGAAATAGCGGAGGGAGTCATAGGCGAATTCGGGCGAGCCGAAGGCCGGAGGGGCCGGCAGGCATTTCACCAGGTCCGGCATTTCATCCATGGAATAATAGAGGGTGGCGGCCGGTTTCACGCTTGCGCAGGAGGCGGCCAGAATGACGATGCTAAATAATATCAGAATCTTTTTCATAGGCTTTTGGATTAGGGGCAGCGCTGGTAGGCAAGGCGCTCGTCGCCGGATTCCAGGAAGATGATCCCGCAATAGCTGAAACCGTGCCTCAGTATGTTGTGCTGCATTATAAGATTGTCCCTGTGGGTATCTATACGGATATTGGGGTCCTGCGCAAAGCAGTAGTCCATTATGGCCGCGAACACCCCGTGCGAATCGGGCGTGCTCCCTATGCGGTGGATTACGTGGTAGGGCCGTAAGTCATCCAGCCACTCCCCCTCGTAAATCTTGGCATAAGTGGGCTCGGGCGATGCTATAAAGGCGAAATAGCCCACTACGGGACCATCTTCCACCACATAGCCGTTGCCCTTGGCGATATCGTCGCGGACCACGGACTCGGATGGATAGCCGCCCACCCACTGATTCATGTTGCCGGATGCGCGCATTATCCCCTTGGCCGCCTCCAGGACGGTCATTATGCGGGGGATGTCGGCATTATTGGCGGGACGTACTTTCATTCAGACACAAATATAGACAAAAAAATATGCCTGCCCTTGTATTGGACAGGCATTATTTCGATGGATGAGTGACTTATTTTTTGCAGATCACGCGGCCGCAGCAGTAGCAGATGGCTGCTACAACCATACCGTTGATTGCAGGGAATCCCCAGTGTACGAGGTTTGCGACTACTGCTCCGAGCACCACGCCGGCTACTGCGAACCAGTTGACAGTCTTGATCTCGACGGTATTTTCAAGGTATTTCTTCCTGTCCATGAAGTAGCTGAGGATGAGAATGATACCGACGGGAGGAAGGGTGCAGTTGAGCACGTTCAGCCAACCGCAGAAGTTCCAGTAGAGCCAGACGGCTGCTACGGTGCCGATGAGACCGGAGATGAGAACCATGGCTTTCTTGCTGAGGCCGAAGATGTTGCTGAGGCCGAGACCGCCGGTGTAGAGGGCGTTGTCGTTCGTGGTCCAGATGTTCAGGCCGAGTACGAGGACTGCAAGATAGAAGAGGTTCAGGTTGAGCATGACCTCGAAGATGTCGTTGCCGCCTACATAGATGCTGGAAACAGCACCGAAGCAGAACATAAGGCTGTTGCCGATGAAGAAGGCGATGACAGTGGTCCAGAGGCCTACCTTGCCGCTCTTGGCGAAGCGGGTGAAGTTGGGCGTTGCGGTACCGCCGGACACGAAGCTGCCGACCACGAGGCCTGCACCTGCGATGATGCCGAGGTTCTTGGTGCCGAGGTTGAACTGCTCCACGAGGCCGAGGTCACCCTTGTTGACTGCCATTATCATAGCCACGGTGCCGAGGATAGCGACTGCAGGTACGGCGATGTAGCTGATGATGGTAAGGCTCTTGATGCCGTAGTAGGCACTGCCGGTCATAAGGATACCTGCGATGAGCACCAGCAGATAGCCTTCCCAAGGCATGTGGTCGGGAGTGACTTCGAGACCGAGGAGCTCCTTGGCAACGGGAATTGCGAACATTGCAAGACCCACGCCGAACCAACCGATCTGGGTGAAGCTGATCATTGCGCTGGGAAGCCAGCTACCTTTGGAACCGAAGCTCCTGCGTGCAAGCATGTCCAGGGACAGACCGCTCTCTGCGCCGATGAAACCGAGGGATCCGGTGTAGGCTGCAAGGATAAGACCGCCGAGGATGAGGGCCCAGACGAAGCCGCTGAAATTCAAGCCTGCGGCGAGCTGCTGCCCGACCCACATACTTGCACTGAAGAAGGTGAAGCCGAGCATCACCATGAACATACTGAGGGTGCTTTTGCGCCCTGCACGGTCTACAGCCTGCGAGGTGTAGTCCACATCGAATTTTTTGTTACTCATAATTCCTGGATATTTGGGTTATTTCATTGATTCTGCGTTCCGCTATCTCCTTGAGCGACATCGAAGAAGCCTTGCGGCAAAGGGCCGATTCGGCCTCCCATATCTGCCGGAGACCTTCCTGGGGAAGGGTTCCGAGGTTGGTCATAAGAAGCCACACTGCATAGTCCAGAGGGCCGTCGTAGCC
>JAILMV010000039.1 GCA_024692185.1 Bacteroidales bacterium
AGTTCGTCCATAGCTTCGTTGATAACCTTCTGGAAGGTCTCATAGCCCATATCCATCATAAATCCGCTCTGCTCTGCGCCCAGCAGGTTGCCGGCTCCGCGTATGTCCAGGTCCTGCATCGCGATGTTGAATCCGCTGCCCAGGTCGGAGAACTCTTCGATGGCGCGGAGGCGCCTGCGGGCATCCTCCGTAACCGAGGCGAGGGGAGGGACTATGAGGTAGCAGAAGGCCTTCTTGTTCGAGCGTCCCACGCGGCCGCGGAGCTGGTGAAGGTCACTCAGTCCTATGTTCTGCGCCTGGTTTATGATGATGGTGTTGGCGTTGGGGATGTCCAGGCCGTTCTCGATGATGGTGGTGCAGAGGAGTATGTCGTAATCCCCCCGTATGAAGGAGAGCATCCTGTCTTCGAGGGTCTTGGCTTCCATCTGCCCGTGGGCGGTGCAGATCTTGGCGTCCGGCACCAGGCGGTGGAGTATTTTCTCGATATGGGGGAGTTCCTCGACCTTGTTGTGCAGGAAGAATACCTGCCCGCCGCGGTTGAGCTCGTAGTTGATGATGCTCTTAATTTCCGATTCCTCGAAGAGTATGATTTCGGTCTGCACCGGGATGCGGTTCGGAGGAGGGGTGTTGATGATGCTGAGGTCGCGGGCGCCCAGCAGCGAAAACTGCAGGGTGCGGGGAATGGGGGTGGCGGTTAGCGTGAGGGTATCTACCGAGGCCTTGAACTGGCGGAGTTTTTCCTTGGCGCTGACGCCGAATTTCTGCTCCTCGTCGATTATCAGCAGGCCCAGGTCCTTGAAATCGAAGCCTCCTCCCAGTATCTTGTGAGTGCCGATTATTATGTCGAGGGTGCCGTCCTTTACCCTTTTGCGAATGTCGGATATCTGCTTTGCGGTGCGCAGGCGGCTGACGTAGTCGATGGTGCAGGGGAAGTTGGCCAGGCGCGAGGTGAAGGTGTTGAAATGCTGCAGGGCGAGTATGGTGGTAGGCACCAGCACCGCCACCTGCTTGCCGTCGGTAACGGCCTTGAATGCGGCACGGATGGCGATTTCCGTCTTTCCGAAACCTACGTCGCCGCACACCAGGCGGTCCATAGGGCAGCTATCCTCCATATCGCGCTTGACCGCGATGGTGGCCGCTTCCTGGTCGGGCGTATCCTCGAACATGAAAGAGGTCTCGAGCTCGTCCTGGAGGTAGGTATCTGCCGAGAATGCGAAGCCCTTTGTGGCCCTGCGCTTGGCGTAGAGCTGGATGAGGTCCTTGGCGATGTCCTTGACCCTGCGCTTGGCATTGGCCTTCAGGGTGGCCCAGGTCTTGGATCCGAGCTTGTTTATCTTGGGAGCCTCGCCCTCGGAAGAGCGGAATAGGGAGAGCTTGTTCAGGGCGTGCACCGAAACGAAGACCACATCCCCGTCCTTGTAGCTTATCTTCACCACCTCCCGCACGCGACCTTTCTCGTCGTACATGCGTACGAGCCCGCCGAACACGCCCACGCCGTAGTCGATGTGCACTACATAATCCCCGATATTAAAGGAATTCAGGTCGTTTATGGTGAGCTGTTCGCTCTTTTCCACCGTCCTGCGGATGTTCACCCTGTGGAAGCGGTCGAAGATTTCGTGGTCGGTGTAGATGGCTGTCTTGCTGTCCTCGTCCACGAAGCCGTTATGGATGTTGCGGCCCTCCACGAAATCGGGCAGCAGCCCGCCCTCGCTGGTGATGATGGACTTGATTCTGTTCAGCTGGGAGGCCTTTTCGCCGTAGATATATACCTTGTATCCGTTTTCCTTCTTCCGGCGGATATCCTCCTGGAGAAGGTCGAAGTTCTTGTTGAATCTGGGCTGGGGGGAGATGTGGTATTTCTCCGGATCCTCCACCTTCACTCCCACCGGAATCTGCAGGAATACCCTGTGGAAGGCCTCGGTGCGGGGGTAGAACTCCGCATCCTTGTAAAGGTCGGGGGAATCCAGCCAGATGGTGCCGGATTTGGGGAGTATCTCCAGAAGGGAGCATCCGTCTTCCGCCTCCTCGGAGAGCTGCCCGCCGCTGATCTCCACCGAAGGCACGGTTTCCTTCGAAATCTGGGTATTGCAGTCGAATATGCTGATGGCCTCTATCTCGTTACCCCAGAAGGAGATACGGTAGGGTTCGTTGTTCGAGAAGGAGAAGATGTCGATGAGCGAGCCGCGGATGGAGAACTGGCCGGGAGCGGATACGAAGTCCACCCTCTCGAAGCCCCTCTGCCCGAGGCTGGAGATAATCTCGTCGAAGGATATCTCCTGGCCTTTAGAGAGGGTCAGGACCGCACCCTCGAGTTTCTTAGGGGCCGGGACCTTCTCTTCCATCGATTCGGGGGAGGCCACTATGAATACCTGCTCTCCCTTGTTCCGGAGGATGGCGCTGAGCGCCGCGGTGCGCTGTACGCTGATGGAGGATTTGTAGTTGCTGCGCTCCACCCCCTTGCCGCTCGGCGGGAGCAGGAAGACCCTGTCTCCCTCCACCAGCTGATAGAGGTCGGAAGTGCAGTATTGGGCGGATTCTTTATCGGGAAGTATCACCAGGTTCACCCCCTCTGGGGCCTCGGTACTGAGCACGAACCAGCGCGCAGACAGGAACAGTCCGCTACAATAAAGAGTCTTTTCTTTCTTTATCCGAGTTTTCAACATAAACTCAAAAATCCCGGTTTAAAAGCTGTTTATAACCCTGTTGATAACTTTGTTCACAATATCCTTACCCAGCTTATCCACACCCGGTCAAAAAACAAACTACAGGGTTATCAACAAGTCTTATTATTCTTAATTTATTGATTATTAATAGCTTGTGGAATTATCAACATTTCAACAAAGCTATAAACAATAACAGATTAAAAATAAAAAGAACTATATTTGTATTTGGAATTTAAAACTGCGACCGATGTCGGAATTCAACCCCCGCGATACAAACGAAGGCAAAGATAAGGAATTGGACGGAATTATCCGCCCCAGGGAGCTGGAAGATTTTACAGGACAGAACGAAATCGTCTCGAATCTGAAAGTTTACATCCAAGCCGCCAAGCTGCGCGGGGAGACTTTGGACCACACTCTTTTCCACGGTCCTCCCGGTCTGGGAAAGACTACCCTGGCACATATCATAGCTAACGAGATGGGGGTGAACATGAAGATCACCTCCGGCCCTGTGCTGGACCGCCCCGGGGACCTGGCAGGCCTGCTGACCTCGCTGGAAGAGGGGGACGTGCTCTTCATCGACGAAATCCACCGCCTTTCTCCCGAAGTGGAGGAGTACCTCTATTCGGCAATGGAGGACTTCGTAATCGACATTATGATAGATAAAGGCCCTGGCGCTCGTTCCGTGCGTATCTCCCTGAATCCTTTTACCCTCGTGGGCGCTACTACCCGCAGCGGTCTGCTGACAGCACCTCTGAGGGCCCGTTTCGGCATTACCTGCCCGATGGAGTACTATGATACCGAGGATCTGGTGAGGATAGTCAAGCGCAGCGCCGGCATACTGAAGGTGGAGATAGACGAGTCCGCCGCGAGGGAGATAGCCATGCGCAGCCGCGGTACCCCGCGAATCTGCAACTCGCTGCTCCGCCGCGTGAGGGATTTCGCCCAGGTGGAGGGGGACGGCCGCATCGACCTCAAGATATCGAAATATGCCCTGGACAAGCTCCACATCGATACTTTGGGCCTGGATTCCATCGACAACAAGATACTCCGTACGATGATAGAGAAGTTCAAGGGAGGTCCTGTCGGGGCCAATACCCTGGCTACCGCCATCAGCGAGGATCAGGGTACCTTCGAGGAGGTTTACGAGCCCTTCCTCATCAAGGAGGGATTCATCCTGCGCACCCAGAGAGGCCGTATCGCGACCGATCTGGCGTACAAGCATCTTGGCATAAAGAAGGGGATTTCGGACGAGAATACCCTCTTCTAACTTGCGCTTCTCATTAAAAATGAGTAAACTTGCAGACTTTTTAATAACCTACGATAAAAATGGCAGATAAACTTATCTCAAAGATTCCCGACGGTCCGCTTTCCGAGAAATGGAAGAAGCGTAAGTCGGAAATTCATCTTGTCAGTCCTAACAACAAGCGTAAACTGGAAATCATCGTTGTCGGAACCGGCCTCGGCGGTGCTTCTGCAGCTGCGAGCCTCGGTGAACTCGGCTACAATGTGAAGGTTTTCTGCATCAGCGATTCTCCCCGCCGTGCCCACTCCATCGCGGCACAGGGTGGTATCAACGCTGCCAAGAACTACCAGAACGACAATGACTCCATCTACAGGCTTTTCTACGATACCATCAAGGGTGGTGACTATCGTGCCCGTGAGGCTAATGTCTATCGTCTGGCAGAGGTAAGCGCAGCCATTATCGACCAGTGCGTCGCGCAGGGTATTCCTTTCGCCCGTGAATACGGCGGATATCTTGCCAACCGTTCCTTCGGTGGCGTGCAGGTCAGCCGTACTTTCTACGCCCGCGGTCAAACCGGACAGCAGCTCCTCCTGGGTGCCTATGCATCCCTGAACAAGGAGATTGCGGCAGGTAGTGTGAAGAGCTATCCCCGTCACGAGATGCTGGACCTCGTCATCATCAACGGCGAGGCCAAGGGTATCATCGCCCGCAACCTGGTTACCGGCCAACTGGAGAGGTTCGGAGCCCACGCAGTCGTGATTGCTACCGGTGGTTATGGAAATACCTATTTCCTTTCCACCAATGCTATGAACAGCAACGGTTCCGCCGCCATGCAGTGCTACCGCAAGGGTGCATATTTCGCAAATCCCTGCTTCGCGCAGATTCATCCTACCTGCATCCCCGTACACGGCGAGCAGCAGTGCAAGCTGACCCTCATGAGCGAGAGTCTGCGTAACGACGGCCGTATCTGGGTTCCCAAGAAGCTGGAGGATGTGGAGAAGCTCCGCAAGCACGAAATCAAGGCTTCCCAGATTCCTGAGGAAGACCGCGATTACTATCTCGAGCGCCGCTATCCTGCATTCGGTAACCTCGTCCCCCGCGACGTGGCATCCCGTGCAGCTAAGGAGCGTTGCGATGCCGGCTTCGGCGTGAACGAGACCGGTAAGGCCGTGTTCCTCGACTTCTCCGACGCTATCCGCCGCCTTGGCCATCAGAAAGTGGCCGAGCGCTATGGCAACCTCTTCGAAATGTACGAGAAGATCACCGCTTCTTCCCCTTGGGAGGAGCCTATGATGATATATCCCGCCATCCACTACACCATGGGTGGTATCTGGGTAGATTACGACCTCCAGACCACCATCCCCGGTCTCTATGCCATCGGCGAAGCCAACTTCTCCGACCACGGCGGAAACCGTCTGGGCGCATCCGCCCTTATGCAGGGTCTGGCGGACGGATACTTCGTTATCCCCGTCACCATCGGAGATTATCTCTCCCACAAGTTTGCAGAGCCTAAGACCGATATCAACGCCCCTGAGTTCGCAGCGGCCGAGAAGGCGGTCCAGGCCCGTATCGACCGTCTCTTCTCCATCAAGGGTACCGAGACCGTGGATTCCCTCCACAAGGAACTCGGCCACATTATGTGGGAGTATGTCGGTATGGCCCGCGACGAGGAAGGCCTCAAGACCGCTATTTCCAAGATCAAAGCCCTCCGCGAGCGCTTCTACAAGGATGTCAAGGTGCCCGGGAACCAGTTCGAGTTCAACCAGGAACTGGAGAAGGCCCTTCGCCTCGAGGATTTCTTCGATATAGGCGAGCTGATGGCTTACGATGCCCTTAACCGCAAGGAGTCCTGCGGTGGCCACTTCCGCGTGGAGAGCCAGACCGAGGAAGGCGAGGCCAAGCGCGACGACAAGAACTTCATGTACGTTGCCGCCTGGGAGTTCAAGGGTGAGGGTAAAGAGCCCGAACTTCATAAAGAGGAACTCAAGTACGAGTTCATCGAGGTTAAGACGAGAAACTACAAA
>JAILMV010000048.1 GCA_024692185.1 Bacteroidales bacterium
GCGTCGGTGAATTCTTCCCATCCCTGGCCGCGGTGGGACGCAGCCTGACCGCCCCTGACAGTCAGGATGGCGTTCAGCATCAGCACGCCCTGGCGGGCCCAGGCTTCCAGATTCGGACGGCCGCTCATCTTGAGTCCCAGATCGCTTTCTATCTCCTTGAAGATGTTCTTGAGTGAGGGAGGAGCCGGAATATTGTCC
Source organism: Bacteroidales bacterium (assembly GCA_024692185.1). GTDB lineage: Bacteria > Bacteroidota > Bacteroidia > Bacteroidales > UBA932 > Cryptobacteroides. The sequence continues at coordinate 199 of JAILMV010000048.1, forward strand.
GGCACCGAGAAAGACAGGCCCATGGCCTGCCCGGGATTGTGATAGGGGTCCTGCCCGAGTATCACTACCTTGACCTGGTCCAGAGGGGTAAGCTCGAAGGCACGGAAAATCTGGCTTCCGGGAGGATAGACCGTCTGCCCGGAGTCCTTTTCCTGATGCAGAAAAGCGACAAGCCTCGCAAAGTAAGGCTTGTCGAACTCACTCTGCAAGGCTTTGCGCCAGGATTCTTCTATGCGGACTTCCATCAGAAAACCGTTGATATTACATCGTCTATGGTCTTTACATAAATGAAGTCGAGTCCCTTCACGTAGATGTCCTTGATGTCCTCGATGTCCTTGCGGTTCTCTTCGGACAGCAGTATGGTATGCACTCCGGCACGCTTGGCGGCCAGTATCTTCTCTTTGATTCCGCCCACGGGCAGCACCCTGCCGCGGAGGGTCATTTCTCCTGTCATGGCGATTCCCTTCTTGATTCCCTGGCCGCGCAGGGCGGAAATCATCGAAGTCACCATGGTAATACCGGCGGAAGGACCGTCCTTGGGCACTGCTCCCTCGGGAACATGGACGTGAATGTCCTTCTCTCCGAAAGTCTTGGAGTCCATCTTCGCAAGCTCCGGATGAGCCTTGATATACTGGTAGGCAATGGTCGCGGATTCCTTCATCACGTCGCCCAGGCTGCCGGTCATGGTAAGGATTCCCTTGCCGCCGGAGACCGAACTCTCTATGAAGAGGATCTCGCCGCCCATCTGGGTCCAGGCCAGGCCGGTTACTATGCCGGGGCCTTCATTGCCCTTCTGCATATCGTGGAAGGCCGTAGGCAAGCCCAGATACTCTTTCAGATGCTCTTTCTTGATGCTATCGGGATGCTCCTGCTCCAGGGCTATCTTCTTGGCAGTGACGCGGGCCAGCTTTGCAATCTGCTTCTCCAGGCCGCGGACGCCCGATTCATGGGTGTACTGGTCGATTATCTCGCGCAGGGCGGAAGTGTCCACCTTGAGATCGCCGGCCTTGAGTCCATGCTCCTTGCGCTGCTTGGGAAGAAGGAAATGCTTGGCGATTTCCAGCTTCTCCTCGGCAAGATAACCTGTCACGTTGATTACTTCCATACGGTCCAGCAGAGCCGGCTGCACCGGCGAAATGCTGTTGGCCGTGGTGATGAAAAGCACCTTGGAAAGGTCGTAGTCCAGATCCAGATAATTATCGTGGAAAGTCGTATTCTGCTCGGGATCGAGGGCTTCCAGCAAAGCGGAGGAAGGGTCGCCCTTGAAATCGGAGGCTAACTTGTCGATCTCGTCCAGGACCACCACAGGATTGGACGTACCTGCCTTTGCTATACCATTCAGTATCCTGCCAGGAAGGGCTCCCACATAGGTTTTGCGATGTCCGCGGATCTCGGCCTCGTCGTGCATGCCGCCCAGGGAGATGCGCACATACTTGCGCCCAAGGGCCCTGGCTATGCTCTTTCCGAGACTGGTCTTACCCACACCCGGAGGGCCATAGAGGCAGAGGATGGGAGATTTCATGTTCCCCTTAAGTTTGAGCACTGCAAGGTACTCTATGATACGGTCTTTCACAGTATCGAGCCCATAATGGTCTTCATCCAAGACCTGCTGAGCATGCTTAAGGTCCAGATTATCCACGCTGGTCTCGTTCCAAGGGAGGTTCAGCATGAAATCCAGATAGTTGTACTGGATGCTGTAGTCCGGCGAGTTGGTATTATAGCGGGAGAGGCGGTTCAGCTCCTTCTCGAAAGTATCTGCAATCTCCTTGGGCCAGTCCTTCTTCTCGGCGCGGGCCTTCAGGGCTTCGATGTCGTCCCCTTCGTCCATACCAAGCTCCTCCTGTATGGTACGCAGCTGGCTGTTAAGGTAGTACTCGCGCTGCTGCTGGTCCATCTCGGACTTCACCTTTTGGTTGATGTCCTGCTTGATCTTGGTAAGCTCTATCTGCATGTTCAGCATCGAGAGCAATTTCATGGCGCGGACCTTGACGTCGTCGTACTGCAGCAGATCCATCTTGTCGGAGAAGTCATCCACCTCCACCGTAGTGGCGATGAAGTTCACCAGGAACTGGAAATTGTCGATGTTGCGTATGGCGGAGATAGCCTCGCGGGAGGCCATCGAAGTGTTGCGGATGATGTGGCCGGCCTGCTCCTTGAGGGAATCAGCGATTGCCTTGAGCGAGGTCAGGTCCCCTTCGGGGAGATAATCGTCCAGATAATGGATGCGCCCGGTAAGATAGGGCTCATAATCTATTATGGAGTCCAGGGAGAGCCTCTTGTAACCCTGCAGTATGGCAGTAATGGTGCCGTCGGGCATCTCCAGGCTCTTGATTATGCGGGCCACGGTGCCGTACTGGTAGAGATCCTTTTCGGTAGGTTCCTCCACCGTAACATCGGTCTGGGGCACGCAGGCAATGTACATGTCGCGCTCTTCCGCATCTTTGATGAGACGGATGGACTTGTCCCGCCCGATGGTGATCGGGAATATGGTGCCGGGGAAAAGCACTGCATTACGCAGTGCCAACACCGGAAGGATGTCCGGGAGCGTGGACTCGTCAATCTTCTGAAGAGCTTCTCCCTGCATCACCGGAATGATGCTTACTTCGGCTCCGGCAGGTAATGTATATTCTTTATCAATCATAAAATGTCAAATTGTCAGTAAGAGGGCATAGGTCCCCCTTGGCACAAATATACTCAATCTCCGTGCCACTGCCAAAAAAGCATTATAGGATTTTGATTATTAAAAAATTAACTCTATTTTTGCATTCCCGAAAAAGGAACTAACTAGATTATATACTTACTATTATGACTAAAGCAGACATTGTTAACGAAATCGCCAAAAACACTGGCATCGAGAAAATTCAGGTTCAGGTAGTTGTCGAGGAATTCATGGCAGCCGTCAAGGATTCCATCTCCAAGGGCCAGCCCGTATATCTTCGTGGATTCGGTAGCTTCATCATCAAGCATCGCGCCCAGAAAGCTGCCCGCAACATCACCAAGAAGACTACCATCAACATCCCTGCACACGATGTTCCGGCCTTCAAGCCCGCCAAGGTTTTTGTCGCTTCACTTCAGAAATAAATCCTAAAACATTTTTCATATGCCTAGCGGAAAGAAGAGAAAAAGACATAAAATGGCTACGCACAAGCGTAAAAAACGCTTGCGCCTCAACAGACACAAGAAGAAATAGTCGTCGATAGAGGCTCGTACGGGAGATCCGGCGGGCCTCTGTTCTTTTAATGCACAAAACCAATAAATCCACGCAATGGACGAACAGAAAATCGAACGAGACCTAGTCGTCGAAGAAAGCCTGTCCGAAGTCCGAATCGCCTTGATGGAAAACCACAGGCTGATAGAGCTCAACAGGGAATCGAACGAAGGTCACAGTTTTTCGGTAGGCAGCGTCTTCCTCGGAAGGGTGAAGAAGCTCCTGCCCGCCCTGAACGCAGCTTTCGTGGATATAGGTGACAGCAAGGAGGCATTCATCCACTACCTCGACCTCGGCTTCCATTTCACGGCTTTCGACGAGTTCGTACGTGAGAGCAATCCCAACAAGAATCTCAAGAATCTGTACAGCGGCATCAAGCTGGGCCCGATTCTCGAGAAAGAAGGCAGGATCGAAGACCATCTCAAGGTAGGGCAGATGATAATCGCCCAGATTGTCAAGGAGCCTATCTCCACCAAAGGTTCGCGTCTGACTGCGGAAATTTCATTGGCAGGACGCAATATCGTACTGATGCCTTTTGCCGACAAGGTAAACGTGTCGCAAAAGATTTCCTCGAAAGAAGAGAAGAAAAGGCTCGAGACCCTGGTCAAGAGCATTCTCCCCAAGAACTACGGTGCCATTATCCGTACCGCTGCAGAAGGCAAGAACGCCAGCGTGCTGGTGGCCGAACTGCAGAGCCTCATCGACAAATGGGAGGGTTCCTGGAAGAAGATTGCCAAATCCAAGGGCACGCAGCTTCTCTTCACCGAGTACTCCAAAACCACCACCATCCTCAGGGATCTGCTGAACGACTCGTTCAACAACATCTACGTGAACGACGAAAAGATCTACGAGGAAACCAGAAAGTACATCTCCCTCATTTCACCCGAGCAGGAGAAGATCGTTAAACTCTACGACGGCAAGGAGCCTATCTTCGACCATTTCGAAGTGACCCGTCAGATCAAGAGCTCCTTCGGTAAAGTCGTCCCCATCAAGCAGGGTGCCTACCTTGTGATAGAGACTACCGAGGCCCTCAACGTCGTGGACGTGAACAGCGGCATCAGAGCCAAGACTTCCGACCAGGAAGCGAACACCTTCGAGGTGAACAAGCTCGCCGCAGAAGAAATCGCAAGGCAACTGCGTCTGCGCGATATGGGTGGTATCGTGATCGTGGACTTCATAGACATGGAGACCCAGGAGCACCGGAACGAGTTGTTCAAGTATATGACCGAACTGATGAGTCACGACCGCGCAAAACACAACGTGCTGCCTCTGACAAAGTTCGGGCTTATGCAGATTACCCGCCAGCGCATCCGCCCCGTCACCGAGATAAACGTGATGGAGAAATGCCCTCTCTGCCACGGCACAGGCAAGATTGCCTCGACCGTAGTAATAGACGAGCAGGTGGAAAGGCGCCTGGCCTACTATGTGACCGAGAAAGGCATACGTGAACTGACCCTCCGCACCAGCCCCATCCTGGGAGCTTACCTTAGCAGAGGCTCTTTCGGTTCATCCTATGTGGCCAGATGGCGTCGCAAGTACAAATGCAAGTTGAAGCTGGAGGAATCCACCGACAACACCATCCTGCAATATGAATTTCTGAATGCTAAAAAAGAGGTCCTCGAATAGAGAACCTCTTTTTTTATGCTTATTTCGCTAGTTTATTCGAACTTCCTGAATGCCACGCAGGCATTGTGGCCACCGAAACCGAGAGAGTCGGAGATACCGAGGGTAATGGGGGCCTTGACAGCCTTGTTGGGCGTGTAGTCGAGGTCGCACTCGGGATCCGGAGCGTCCAGGTGGATGGTCGGGGTCACTATACCTTCCCGCAGAGAAAGCACGGTGGCAATTGCTTCGGCTGCACCTGCAGCGCCCAGCATATGGCCGGTCATACTCTTGATGGAAGTGATGTGTGCCTTGTATGCATCGTCGCCGAGGGCGATCTTGTAAGCCTGGGTCTCGGCCGCATCGTTGAGATGGGTTCCGGTGCCGTGGGCATTGATGTAGAGGACGTCGTCCTTGCTGTAGCCGGCTTCTTCGAGGGCAAGCTTGATAGCCTGAGCCTGGGTGCTGCCGTCCGGGCGGGGTGCAGTGGAATGATATGCATCGCAAGTGTTGCCGTAACCCACCATCTCAGCATAGATCTTGGCACCGCGGGCCTGGGCATGCTCGAGACTCTCGAGGACCAGGATGGCGCCTCCGTCTCCCATTACGAAACCGCCGCGATTCAGGTTGAAAGGCAGCGAGGCATAGTTGGGATCCTCGGAACGGGAAAGGGCCTTGGCGTTTGCAAAGCCTGCGATTCCCAGAGGAATGGTAGAATACTCGCAACCACCGGAGAGGATGGCATCGGCATAGCCGAACTTGACTGCGCGATAGGCCTCTCCCAGATTGTGGGAAGAAGTAGCGCAGGCAGTGACTACATTGATGCAGGCGCCTCTGGCATCGTTCTTAATGGCGATGTGGCCGGCTGCGATATTGGATATCATGGAAGGAATGAAGAGCGGAGAAATCCACTGCCCCGAAGGGTCTTCAATCATTTTCTGGGTTTCACGGAACTGAATCTCGAAACCGCCGATGCCGGAACCCACATACACGCCGAGGCGGAAGGGATCGATGTTGGCATCTTCGCCGCTGGTGCGGAGACCTGCGTCATTGATTGCCTGATAAGCAGCAGCCACACCATACTGAGTAAACATGCCCTGCTTGCGGGCGAAAGGCTTGTCCATTCCGAACTGCATAGGATCGAAATCCTTGATCTTACCTGCAATGTGTACAGGAAGCAGTTCAGTGTCAAACTCAGTTATCTTATCGATGCCGCAGACACCGTTCTTAAGATTGTTCCAGAAAGTGGGGACATCGTTTCCAATAGGAGAAATGATGCCCAGACCTGTGATTACAACTCTATGTTCTTTCATGGTCAGTAATTATATCGTACAAATATAAGAATATTTTCCGTCTTACCATTCCAATACAGCCGTTGCGCTCAACAGTCCCGCGCCAAAAGCGCTGAACACCAGGATATCTCCCTTCTTGAACATTCCGGCCTTGTTGCATTCGTCGAGCAGTATGGGGCAGGATGCCGAGGAGGAGTTGCCGTGGTCACGGATATTGGTGGGGAACTTTTCGGGAGATACTCCCAGATGCTCGCGGATGCCGTCGATGATTCGGAGGTTGGCCTGGTGGATCATGTAATAGCTCACCTGGTCGGGGCTGATTCCGGTGCTCGCAAGTATGTCAGTGATGTCGCGGGTAGATGTGGTAACGGCGAATTTGAACACTTCCCTGCCCTTCATCACCAGAGGCACGTCGGCCTCTTCCTTGGTAATATAAGGAGTAGGCTGGAGCTTGTGTATCTCGTAGAGCTTGTCGGGATCGGGCTGGGAAGAAAGGCGGGTTCCGCGAAGATTGTCGCCCTCGCCGAAGACTGCCGCGCCGGCACCGTCGCCAAAGAGCACGCAGGTACTGCGGTCGCTCCAGTTGATCATGCGCGTGGGCTCCTCGGCGCACACCACCAGCACCTTCTTGACCTTCCCGGACTGGAAATAACTGTCGGCCATGTCCATGGCGTAGATGAATCCGGGGCAGGCGCAGTTGATGTCGAAGCAAGGGCAGCTGACGCCCAGTTTGGATGCCACGATACAGCTGAGGCTGGGGGTGATGTATTCGTTGACTACGTTCGAGCAGATAATCATATCCAGCTCCGAAGCGGCCAC
>JAILMV010000049.1 GCA_024692185.1 Bacteroidales bacterium
GTCCAGTTCGGTGAAGCGCATGGAGTCGCAGGCCACCTGGATATCGGTGCGGAAGATCTTCACATTTCCTATTCCCTGGGCAAAGCCCACGCGGCTGGTATCGGGCGGAGGAATAGCCGCCAGCGAATCCGCAATATGTATGGAATCCGCCCGCGCCTTCGCCAGGCTATCCATCCTGGCCCTCGCCATACTATCCAACGGCGACAAAACCGTCGTATCCACCGGCGCCACCACCGTCGAATCCTTCACCTCGCTCCCCGGAGTTCCCTCACCGGTAGCCGAAACCGCTGCTCCCTCGCCGGAAGGAGAAGCCTTGTCGGCAGATTCGGCCGGGTTGTCGCTGAGGCCGGATGCAGGGTCCGATGATTTTTTTTCGGAGGACCCTGCCTTTCCGGCCTCAGCCCCCCGAAGCTTGCTACCCGGCTTCTTCCCGCGCGCCAGCAACGGATTCGACTCCGCATTCTCTTCTGCCGCCCTCTTCGCAGCCTCTTCCGCCGCCAACAAAGCCTTCCGCCGGTACTCGGACACCGGATCGCTGAATATCTCCTGCAGACGGGTCTCGGACTCCTTCAACACCGACTCCGGAATATCGCACTTCCGCACGGTATGGTAGATGAGCTTGTCCGCCCCGATGTAGATGGTATCTATCTTCACGCGCTGCACCGAATCCGCGCCCATCACCTTATCCTCGGTACGCAGGGCCACGGCAGCCTCCTGCCTCAAGGTTACCTGCTTTATCGAATCCTCGTAGAATAGCTCGTTCGACAGGGCGAAAGCATTGCGCGTGGTGTCCTGCACCTGCACATTGCTGCGCATCAGTATGTTGTTGGGAGTGCGGTAGTAGTAGAGCGAATCGCACCAGGCCTCCTGCTCCTTGGACATGGCATGCACCCGCCCGTTGAAGAAGAAGGTCTCCTCCAGACGCTCGTACCAGCCACGGTCCGCCGAAAGCATGTTATCGTCCTTCCAGAAATCTATCCTCTCCGGGAAAACCGCCCGGCTGGGCCCGGACTCATAGTCGATGCGGCTGCTGCGGATGAAGATGGAGTCGGTGAACATGTTCACATTGTTCCGGAAGCGGAACAGACTCAGCTTGGCATCGTAGGAACCGTCTATGCTCTCGATTATCTGCCCGTCCTTGTCTTTCATGGCTCCGCCGCGGGAGAAGAAGGCCAGGGAGTCCTTGGTGTTGTAGTCGAGATAATGGGTACGGAGGGTGTTATGGTCCTTGTCCTCGAGCTGTACGAGGGTTCCGCGGGCCTGGATCATATCGTCGTCGATGATATAATCCATCTTGTCGGAGGTGAGGATGGTCCCCTCCTGCACCACGCGCACGTTGCCCCAGGCATTGATGAGCCTGGAATCCACGTTCCAGAGGGCCGTGTCGCAGATGAAATAGGTGTTGTTGTGGAAGAAGGTGGCGTCGATGGTCTTGCGGTAGTTGGTGCCATCCTTCTCGATGAGTTCGAGGGACTTGGCCTTGATCAGGCGCACCAGACTGTCCTTCTGCTCAGATTTGTTCTGGGCAGAAAGGCCGGCGCAGAGCAAGAGCGCAAGGGCCGTCAGTATTATTTTCTGACCTTTTCCTTCCATCCTTTGCGGGAGAAGTCACAATCCCCGAACAAGGGGTCGATGATGATGTAGGTCTCGGATATCTTCTTGTCCAGGAAGGCATCTATCGCCTCCATCTGCTTCTGCTGTTTCACCACTCCCAGGAGCTCGGTGTAGTCGTTCTCGAAGGTGGCGGTATGGGCATCGACTATCTTGTCCAGGCGGATGATCTTATAGACCAGGTTTCCGTCGCGGCCCTCATTGTCGCGGGAGGCGATGGGAGCGGAAATCTTGCCGACCTCGAGGTCCTTCACGGCCGCATAATCCTCGGGCTTGAGCTGGTCGATCTCGAAGTAGGCGCTGCCGGTTGCGGGGTCGGCCATCTGCCCTCCGTTGGTACGGGTAGCAGGGTCCTCCGAACGGTAGAAAGCAAGCATCTCGAAGCTCGCATCTCCCTTCTCTATGACGGTCTTGAGGGAGTCCAGGATCTTGAAGGCCTTTTCCTGGTCTTCGACGGTATATTTGGGCTTGAGGAGGATGTGGCGGGCATTGAACATGTCCCCCTTCTTCTCCAGGACCTGGATGATGTGGAAGCCGTCGGGGGTCTCCACTATCTGGGAGATGGAACCGGGCTTGAGGGCCATGGCAGCATCGCCGAAGGCAGGCCAGAAGATGTCGCGGGAGGCCATTCCGAGCTCGCCGCCCTTGCGGGAACTGCCGGGATCCTCGGAATATAGGCGGGCCAGGGTGGTGAATTTCTCACCGGCCATGATGCGCTCGCGCAGGGCCAGCAGCCTCTCCTTGCACTCCATCTTGGCCTTCTTGCGGTCCGGATAGATGCAAATCTGACTCATCTTGTATTTGACGGGTATGACGGGGAGCTTGTCCACGTCGGCCGTATCCAGATACTGCTTAACGTCGTAGGGAGTGACCTCGGGGATGGCATTTGCTATCTGCATCTGCTCCTGCTGGATGAGGGAATTGTCCTGGAGCTGCTCTTTCCAATCCTTTCGGAGTTCGTAGAGACTCTTGCCGAAGTAGGCCTCTGCCTGCTCGTCGCCGCCGAGGGCGGTGCGCACCTGGGCCATACGGTCGTTCAGGTTGGCTTCTACCATGTCGGAATTCACCGTCAGGGAGTCCAGGCGGGCCTGCATCAGGAAGAGCTTGCTCTGCATCATATTCTCGAGAAGGGTGCAGCGGGTGGTCCTGTCGGAAGCCTGCCCCTGGGCACGCATCATCTGGATTTCTCCCTCAAGATTGGATACGGTAATGAGTTCGTTCCCGACGACAGCTATGCTCTTGTCGATGGTCTTGTATTTTTGAGCCCCGGCACAGATGCTGCAGAGGGCTGCAAATGCTGCTATTGCGTACTTAATTTTCATTCGGGTAGATGATGAATTCTTTCTTGTCCTGCGCGTTCTTAAGCAAGTCTTGTTCCAAATTGTTCAGGAGCTCGCGTTTTCTTTCGCTCAGGATGTTGTCCCTTATGCTGGCCTCGCAGTATTCCAGCGGGGCCTGACCCTTGTACTGGATGGCGAAAACATAGGCCGCACGGGTTTCTCCGCGGTCCTCGTACTTGAAGATTATGAAGCGGTCCTTGAGTTTGGAGAGCATTGTGGAATAGTCGGTGCCGAACTCGCGGGCCAGCACTGCGGCGTCCATCCATTTGTCGGAGCTGTCGAAGAAGCGAGGGGCCGACACATAGGCCAGGCTGTCCAGGTCTTTCAGGGCCTGACCGCCCTCGGAGGGCATCTTCTCCATTATTTCCTCGTAGTTGGGGGAATCGGACATGATGTCCACGAAGCGCACTTTGAGTATGGGGCGCGGGAGTTCCAGGGAGGCCGCGTGGTCTTTGTAGTATTTGTCGAGTTGCGCGGGGGTGATGAGGGTATCCAGCCTGTCGTTGATGTAGTGCTGCTCGTAGCGGTAGCGCAGCAGCGAGCGGCGGTAATCCTCGAGTTCCTTGTCCACGTCCTTCTCTTCTTTGGAGAGGCGGGATTCGGCGGTTGCCAGGTAGAGTTGTTCCATTGCCCAGGAGTTGATGAACTGGAGGGCGAAGGCGGTGGAGTCTTCGGGAGAGGCTCCCTTGGGGATGTAGCTGGCAAGTTCCGAGCGGTAGAGGCGCTCGCCGCCGACCTTGGCAACTACCTGGTCGTCGTGCACGATGGAGCTGATAAGATTGCAGCTGCATAGCAGCATACAAACCACAGCGCACACTATGTATCTTGCTTTCATATCTTACAAAGATATAAATAATTTCCCGTCAACAGTAAAAAAAAGCGCCGGACGAATCCGGCGCTTATCGTTTGCGGAATGCCGATTATTCGGCCTTGGCTTCTTTCTTGGCTGCGGGTTTCTTGGCAGCAGCGGGCTTCTTTGCAGCAGCAGCCTTCTTGGCAGGAGCCTTCTTCTCAGCCTTGGGAGCCTCTTCAGCCTCAGCCTTGGGAGCGGCCTTCTTGGCAGCAGGCTTCTTGGCGGCGGCAGGCTTCTTCTCGGCCTTGGGAGCCTCTTCGGGCTCGGCCTTTGCACCCTTGGCAACAGCCTCGCTTAACTTAGTGTAGAGAGCATCGGTACGCTCGAGGATCTCTTTGCGGAGATTGTTGTAATAGGTCTTCTTGGAACCCTCGATCTTAACGGTAACCTTGTCGCGGAGCTCGTTGTAGAGATCCACTGCATCTTCCATAAGGCCTGCGATAGCCTTGTCGTTGGATTTGGGATTGGCTGCAACGCAGACGGTGCAGTCCTCGATGAAGGCGCTAAGTACGTAGTCAATGTCCTTCTTAATGTCTCTGAGATTCATGTCTTTCTGAATTAATTCGGGGGCAAAGATAGCAATTTTTTTTTGAATCTGCGAATCAGGCGTCGTCAGTCTATTGAGAAGACGGCACGGATAGGGGTGCCATAGTA
>JAILMV010000085.1 GCA_024692185.1 Bacteroidales bacterium
GTTTCCATTCGATGAACGCGAGGTTCGAGATTCGGAGTGTTTAGTAGCGGGGCTTTGTCGGCCTGAGGCGCCCATTCCCTTTCAAGTGCTGTTGACGTCCCGAAAAACCGACCGTCAACAGCACTGCACCACTTGACCAGTCTGGAGGAAGGTTTGGGAAAAAGACCGTCTATAGCTATATTCGCATTGATAAATCGAAATTTGCAAGTATCAGTAAGATATGAGAGTACTAATTATCAACGGCAGCCCGCGCCAGAAGGGCAACACCTCCATCGCTTTGACTGAGATTGCAAAGCAGCTGGAAAAGCTCGGCATAGAGAGTGAAACTGTTTGGATAGGCAACAAGCCCGTCCGTGGCTGCATCGCCTGCAATACGTGCAAGGACAACCCAGGTGCTTGCGTGTTTGACGATGATGTCTGCAACGGCATCTCCGCAAAGATGAATTCGTCAGATGCACTTATCGTAGGATCCCCGGTATACTGGGGACAGCCGAACGGGGCGGTGCTATCCATCATCCAGCGAGCGTTTTATTCGAACGGGGCCGCCTTCAGGGGCAAGCCGGCAGCAGCTGTGGCCGTATGCCGCCGAGGTGGAGCAACCGCGACGTTCGAAACTCTGAACATGCCATTCCAGATGATGAGCATGCCTGTTGTAACCTCGCAGTACTGGAACATAGTATACGGACGTGAGCCCGGCCAGGCTGCACTGGACCGCGAAGGCCTGCAGACGATGCGCACATTGGCCAACAACATGGCCGCCCTGCTGAAGGCAACCGGAGGCAAACCAATGCCTGGAAGTGACGAACCGTGGGACGCGATGCATTTCATTCGATAAATCGTGATTTGACCTTGAAGATGGATTATATCTGGCACTATAAATCGCCCCTCGGTGGGATCACCCTCGGAAGTGACGGTACATCTCTTATCGGTCTCTGGTTCGATGGACAGATGCATTTTGCCGAAGTGCTTTCCCTTGAGCATGAAGAAAAACTTATTCCTGTATTTATAGACACTTGCCGTTGGTTGGACATCTATTTCAGCGGTAGCGAGCCCGGCTTCACGCCTCCCCTCGTTATGCGTGCCAGCCCGTTCCGCAAGGCCGTCTGGGAAATCATGCTGACGATTCCTTATGGCAAGACCATGACTTATGGAGACATAGCAAAGCGGATCGCTGAACAGAAGGGCATAGTCCGAATGGCCGCCCAGGCGGTTGGAGGAGCAGTGAGGCACAACTCAATATCGCTCATTATCCCTTGTCACAGGGTCGTAGGTGCTGATGGTTCACTTACCGGATATGCCGGAGGCATAGACAAGAAGGTCAATTTACTTCGGCTGGAAGGTGCGCTGGCGGAATTCGCCGGGCGTTGTGTTCATTACCCGCTTCATATAGCGCGTAAGGGCCGGTTGGGATGAGAAATGCATGGCATCCACAATGTCGGTGAGCGTGAGACGCTGGTCAGATAGAAGCTTCTGGAGTTCGTGAGCGGCATAACTGTCAATCCAGTCGCCGGCAGGACGGCCGGTGATGGACTTGCTGATCTCAGAGAGATATTTTGGGGCAAGGCCCAGTTCCCGGGCATACCAGGCCACCTCGCGCTGCTCCCGGCAGTGCTCCTGAACGGACATTAGGAAACGTAGGAAATGGCGCGAGGTTATGTCTTCAATCTCCGCTTTTTCGATTTCCCGGGAATAGATAATCCACATGTCATAGAGGAGAATGGCCAGCAGGGAGCCCACAATCTCCTCTCCGAAAAGGGTTCTCGGAGCGCGAATCCGCTGAAAGAACTGCTTGAAGTCCGTGCCGATAATCTCCAGTTCATCCGGGTCGAGACGGAACACCGGGTGCTCCTTGATGTACATATACCCCTTCGTCGCCCAAACCATTTCGGGATTATGCCGCCCCAGGAAAGGATTTGAAATCATCAGCAAATCTGCATCGAAATCTTCAGAGTACGAGATATCCGTAAACTCGGTCGTCATCTGCCAGATAAGAAAGTCTCCAGCTGTAACCTCAAACAGTTTGTGGCCACAGAAAAAAGACATCTTCCCGCCCTTGCAGAGCAGATGGATGTGGTAGTCTTTGTGAAAAGCCTCCGGATGTACGAAATCGGTAAGGGTATTAAAAATCAGGAAGTCTTGCATTACTTTGAGCTGCTTTACAGGGCGAATATACGCATTTTCAGGCAAAACGGAAAAATGGGTAAATCATTCCGCATTCAGGGTAACGGTGAACCGCGAAAAGCCTCTTACCTTTGCAGCAGAAAA
>JAILMV010000104.1 GCA_024692185.1 Bacteroidales bacterium
TGACCGGCGTGGGTGCAATCGACGAGTTCTGCCGTCAGGCCTCCGAGAAACTCAAGGCAATCAATCCTGACCTGATACTTTCCGCGGCCCTGATGTCGGAACGAGGGAGCGAGAGGTATTACGGCCAGCATCCTGAATCCATGGGGCAGTATATAGATATCCTGGTTCCTATGATCTATCTGCACAGCAGCGGATATTCCTATGGCACCTGCGTGGGCATAGCCAATTATTTTGCCCAGCATGGATCTCCTGCCCTTTGCTGGGCCGGAACCCAGACTTATACGGGAAGTGGCAGCGGCCTGGGCGCTGACGAACTGAAAGCTGACTGCGAGGCCTATATAGGTTCCCAGGCAAGCGGTGTGGTTCTCTTCAGGCATGGCTTGGGAACGCTTCCGAATTTACTGGACCTTAAACTGAATGAGTAAATGAAACGTTTTCTGCTTGCTATCCTGGCATCGCTTGCATTGATAAGCTGCAAGCCTGCCGTCAACACCAATGGCGTGTGGCTCTGGTCCAAGTTCATGAACGAGATCGACCTGGACGAGTATGCGTCCAAGGACATCAAGAACATAATACTGCACGAAGTCTCGTTCCAGAAGCACGGGGTGGATTCCACCCTGGCCTTCATCAGGAGCGCCCAGAACAAGGGAATGAAGGTGCACATCTGGTTCCAGGCCTTCTACAAGGATGGAAAGTGGATCAATCCGGTAGATGATTCCCTGAACCGCTACAAGCAGGAATACTTCGACGAGGTCATCGAGAGGGCCGTGAAGTACGTCGGTTACGGAGTGGACGGAATCCATCTGGACTATATCCGTTTCGGCGGCACCGCCCACAAGCACAATCCTTCGGCGGAAATCACCGCCACGGGCTGCGTGACCGAGTTCTGCAGGCAGATAAGCGAAGCCGTCAAGGCCGCCAATCCCAAGATAATACTCTCCGCGGCGCTGATGCCCGAGCCGGACAGCGAATACTACTATGGCCAGGACCCGGCCCAGATGGGCAAGTACATCGACATACTGATGCCGATGATATACTTCCATTGTGACAGTTACCGCCAGCTGGGGGCTCCCTGGGCCGTAAAGGTGGCCAACCACTTTGCAACGAAAGGTGCACCTGCCAAGGTATGGGCCGGCCTTACGACCTATGTCGATACCGATACCGCCAAGGTTGTCCCGATGAACGCGGAACAGATATATGAAGATTGCAAGATGATGATGGAGAAATCCAAGGCAGAGGGCGTGGTGCTCTTCCGCTACGGCCTCGGGGAAGTCCCCGACCTGCATCCTCTTGCAGGACTAGCTAAATCAGTAGAAGAATGATACTTATTGCAGATAGCGGCGCTACCAAGACCGAATGGGCCTGCGTGTCGAAAGACGGCAAGACTAGGATAGGTTTCTACAGCCAGGGCTATAATCCCAACTATATCACCGGGACCCAGATTGTGGCGGACATCCGCGCAAATCTCCCTGCCGGCCTGGATCCCACGCTGGTCAGCGAAATCTATTTCTACGGCGCGGGAGTTACCGAACTCCAGTATCCTTTTATGGAGAAGACCCTCCGCGAGGTCTTCATCAAGGCCGGAAAAGTATTCATCGCGATGGATACCCTGGCATCCTGCCGGGCCCTGCTGCAGACCGAACCCGGCTTCGCGGCCATCCTGGGAACGGGGGCGAATTCCTGCCTCTACGATGGTTGCAACGAGGGCTTGAACGTGGATTCCTGCGGCTTCATCCTGGGAGATGAAGGTTCCGGAGGGAATCTCGGCAAGCGCCTGATAACCGATTATATCCGCCGTAACATGCCCGCAAAAGTCTATGAGCTGGTGGGCAAGGAACTCGGGCGGAACAATGACGAACTCTTAGACGTAATCTACACCAAACCTTTTCCCAACCGTTTTTGTGCCCAGTACGCCAAGTTCATCAACGAGCATCTGGACTTCGACCCCTACTTCCCGGAACTGGTGACAGACGCCTTCCGGCAGTTCTTCCGCTTGATAGTCACGCATTATCCTGACTACCGGAAATACAGTTTCAACGCCGTGGGCTCAGTGGCCTATTATTTCAGGCCCTTGCTCGAGAAGGTGGTGGAGGAATTCGGAATGAAGATGGGAACAATCCTCAAAGCCCCTATGGAAGGGCTGGTGAAGTATCACCTGAACAATTAGACTATGGGTAGAAACAAGTATCTTGTCCCTTTGGCATTCATAGGGATGATGTTTTTTACCGTGGGTTTCGCCACGGGAATCAACGGCTACTTCGTGCCGTTCCTCGAGAATAACCTGAATCTGAGCTCCGCACAGAGTTATCTGGTAATTGCGGCCACCTTCCTGGCCTTCCTGGTGTTCAGTTTCCCGGCCTCGTCCATCATCAACAAGATAGGCTACAAGCGCACCATGTCCCTGTCGTTCTTCATGTTCGCAGTGGCCTTTCTGCTTTTCATCCCGGCCGCACGTCTGGAAAGCTTCCCGCTTTATCTGCTGGCCTGCTTCATCAGTGGAACAGCCAATACGGTTCTGCAGGCTGCCATCAATCCCTATGTGACCATACTGGGCCCCATAGATAGCGCCGCCCGCCGTATCAGCATAATGGGAATCTGCAATTCCTGCGCCCTCGCATTGCCCTCGGTATTCATAGCTGCAGTTACCCGCAAGCCCATCGAGGCCGTGGGCCTGATGGATCTGGACAAGCCTCTCTTCATAATCATCGGAGTAGTCTTCCTTCTCGGTGTCATAACCTTCTTCGCCCCGCTGGAGGAGATTAAGGCAGAAGGGGAGGAGAACGAAGAAGACTGCCCCTATGCCGCAGTCAAGACCTCGCTCTGGCAGTTCCCCCATCTGGTGCTGGGAGCGCTTGCCCTCTTCGTATATGTTGGCGTGGAGAACCTGGCCTTGCTGACCGTCCTGGACTATGCCCAGGAGCTCGGTCTCCCGAACCCTGAACACTATACCATCTACCCCGGCCTGGGAATGGCTGCGGGCTACATACTCGGCATAATCTGCATTCCCCGCATAATCTCCCAGGTACAGGCCCTGCGCATCTGCACCTGGCTGGCAGTGCTGGATTCGCTGGCGATTGTGCTTGCACCTCCGCAGGTGTCCGTATGGTGCGTGGCCCTGCTGAGCTTTGCTTGCTCGCTGATGTACCCTGCAATCTGGCCCCTCGCCATCGTGGATCTGGGCAAGTTTACCAAGAAGGGTTCTTCGTTGCTGGTGGCCTCCATCGGCGGCGGCGCCCTGATTCCTCTGCTTTTCGGTGCTATGAAGGATTGGGTAGGCAATCAGAACGCCTACTGGATCTGCCTGCCCTTCTATCTCTTGATAATGTTCTATGCGTATTATGGGTATAAGATTAGGAAGTAGTTTGCTGGCCATTGCGCTCTTGTTCAGCGTAGATGCCCTGGCTTGCACCACGGCCATAGTGTCGGCGGGTGCAAGCGCCGACGGCAGGCCTATGATCTGGAAACAGCGCGATGCCTCCAACGGCTTCAACACAATTGCCCATATAAAAGGCGCCAAATACTCTTATACGGCCCTGCTGGCAACGCAGGAATCGAGCAACAAAGCCTACGCCGGCATCAATGAAGCCGGCTTCGCTATAGCCAACAACCTCTCCTACAACCTGCGCCCCGATTCCCTGGGATTCAACACCCGTAATGGTCTGCTTATGGCCGAGGCTCTGGGAAGCTGCGCCAGCCTGGAGGAATTCGCCGCCCTGCTGGATTCCCGCGAAATACCCATGCACATCAGCTCCAACTTCGCGGTAATAGACGCTTATGGCGGGGCTGCATATTTCGAGGTTTCGGACACGGCCTATGTGCGTTACGACGTGCCAGAGGGCGGATATCTCTTCCGTACAAACTACTCCCTTTCGGGCGATGAGGACCGCGGCAAAGGCTTCGCCAGATACATTACCATGGAGGAGCTGATGGAAAAGAAAGGTGGCAAGTTCGACCCTGCTTTCTTCTTCAGGACAGGGCGCAGCTTCATAAACGTCCTCGATGGTGGAAACGCAATGCGTTTCCGTAGAAATGATTATATTTATAGTCACGACTTCATCCCCCGCGTAAGCACCACCGGAGCCGTAGTGATCGTGGGTGCGGACGACGAGTCTTCCGCCGACGAGGGAATGATGTGGTGCGCACCCGGATATACCCCTTGCAGCTATGCCATCCCCGTGTGGGTCAAGGCCGGAGAGTACCTTCCCACAGTGGTTTCGGGAGATGCTCCCGGCAGCAGGCTGGCCGCAGAGCTCAAGGCGCTGATATCGCCCTTCGAATGGAAAGGCGGTGAGAAATATCTGCAAGTCAAGCCTCTGCGCCGGATTATGAGGATAGTGCGGCGCTACGAGCGCAAAGAACTCAGGGAGGGCAGGAAACTGGCCCGCATCTTTCGCAGGAACGGTTTCGATGCCGCCCTGGTAGAAGAATACAACGCTGCCGCCGAGGCACGATTCGAATCATTCAAACAACGTTTTAACCTTAATTGAGATGAGCTTTACACCTTGGACACTGTTGGTTGATGTAGGAATTATATCCCTGCTGCTTTTACTGGGTAAATTCCTGCGAGCCAAGGTGCAGGTGATACAGCGTCTCTTCATCCCCCCAAGCCTTATAGCCGGATTCTGCGGCCTGATACTCGGGCCGGAAGTGCTGGACTGGCTGCCGCTTTCCGGAAACCTGGGCACCTATGCAGGCATACTGATTGCCCTGGTATTCAGTTGCTTACCTCTTACATCCGCCAGCCACCGCAGCAATGACGGTACCTCGCGCATTGGCAGGATGTGGGCCTATTCCCAGGCGGGAATGCTGCTGCAGTGGGCCCTGGGTGGAGCTCTTGGCCTCTGGGTTCTGAGTCTCTTCTGGCCTCTCAACGGAGCATTCGGCCTTTCGATGCCTGCCGGCTTTTGCGGCGGACACGGAACTGCCGCAGCCATAGGCGAAGCCTTCTCCCGCTATGGGGTGGAGGAGATGCAGTCCCTGGCAATGACCGCCGCCACCGTGGGTATAATCGCCTCCGTGATAGTGGGAATGTGGATAATCTCTTGGGGAGCATCGCACGGCAAGGCCTCCTTCCTCCAGAAATTCGAGAACCTGCCACCCGAACTGCGTACGGGCATCCTTCCCAAAGACAAGCGCAGCAGCATGGGAGAAGCCTCTTTCTCCGCAATATCGCTGGATTCCATGACCTTCAATTTCGCCGTGGTGGCGCTGATTGCGCTGGGCGGATATGGAATCAGCAAACTGATATCCCTTGCCTGGCCGGTGCTGATGCTGCCGGTATTCAGCTGCGCATTCATAGCCGGTCTGCTGGTCCGCTGGTTCCTCGGCAAGGTAAAGGTAGATGAACACATCTCCCAGCCCATTATCGGGCACCTGAGCGGAGCATTCACCGATTATCTGGTGGCGTTCGGAGTCGCCTCCATCAAGCTGGAAGTGGTAGGGCGCTACATCGTACCCCTGCTAATACTGCTGGCCGTTGGTCTGCTGCTGACCCTTTTCTACGTATTCTTCGTGGGCATGCGCATTCACAAGAATTACGCTTTTGAGAAATCCATCTTCACCTGGGGATGGTTTACCGGTACTATGGCAATGGGCATAGCCCTGCTGCGTATCACCGACCCTGATTCCAAGAGCGGCTGCCTCGACGACTATGCCCTGGCCTATCTTTATATAGCGCCTGTGGAAATTGCGCTGGTGTCGCTTTCTCCCATAGCTTTCTCCTACGGTTTCGGCTGGCTCTTCGTGAGCCTCTGTGCCCTTGCGGGCGCCGGAATCCTCGCTTTTGCCGCCATTCGTGGCTGGCTGCATTCCAAATAGTTTGTCAAGATGAAGAAGATCCTCCTATATGCACTGTTGCTGGTGCTGCCATTGGGCGGTACCTGCCTTTCCGCCAAAAGCGCCAAGCCCCGCAAGGCCGAGATAGGAATCAAGTATCTGGATTCCAATTTCAAGCTGTATGACTCTCTTCAGAAGAAGATATTCAACTACGCAGAAACCGCCTACAAGGAGGTCCGCAGCGCAGAGCAGTGGGCTTCTTTCCTGGAAAGCCAGGGCTTCAGGGTGGAACGCGGCGCGGCGGGCATCCCCACGGCATTCGTGGCCACTTATGGACAAGACGGCCCCGTCATAGGAATGATGGCCGAGTACGATGCCATTGCCGGAATGAGCCAGGATACCGTGCCTTACAAGAAGGTGCTGGTGCCGGGAGCGAACGGGCACGCCTGCGGGCACAACCTGCTCGGAACAGGATCCGTTGCCGGTGCGGTTGCCGTGTCCAAATGGCTGGCAGCAGGCAACAAGGGAACGGTGAAGCTCTTCGGCTGCCCTGCGGAAGAGGGCGGGGGAGGCAAGGCCTATATGATGCGCGAGGGCGTGTTCGAAGGCCTCGATGCCATGCTCGACTGGCATCCCGATACCAGGAATACCGTGAACAAGACTTCAGGCTTGGCGAACGTCCAGGTCCTTTTCACTTTCAAAGGGAAGTCTTCCCACGCCTCGGGGGCTCCCGATGCCGGAAGATCCGCCCTGGATGCGGTGGAAGCCTTCGACTATATGATGAATATGATGCGGGAGCACGTTCCCCAGACTTCCCGTATCCACTATGTGATAACTGACGGCGGCAAGGCTCCGAACGTAGTGCCCGACAAGGCCAGCGTGAAGTATTTCTTCCGCAGCCCTTCCCGGGAAATAGTCCAGGACCTGCTTGCCCGCGCCCTGAAGGCCGCCGAAGGCGCTGCTATGGGCACCGGTACCACTATGGAATATGAGCTGCTTTCCGGCAATTACGAGCGCCTGCCCAACGAGGCTATGGCTGCCCTGGTGATGCGTTCCCTGCAGAAGGTGGGCGGCATCGAACTGGATTCCAGGGAGATGGAATTCGCCCGCGCAATGGTGGCCGAGTCCGGCGTGGATGCAGCCCTTATAGACAAGCTCTCGATAGTGGTTCCTCCTTCGGTAGAAGGTTATGAGGCCTATGTCTCCAGCGACGTAGGGAACGTTACCTGGGCCGTGCCCACGGGGAGTTTCCGCTACGCCTGCTTCGTCCCCGGCGGAGTAGGGCACAGCTGGCAGCAGGTCTCCAGCGGCGGTACCACCATCGGTACCAAGGGTGCAATCGGCGCTGCCAAGGTGCTGTATAATTCTGCAATCGAACTGCTTTCGGACGCAAAACTGCTTGCCGAGGTGCGTGCGGAGTTCCTGGAGCGCAGGGGAGATGATTTCGTCTTCGAGCCTATGATGGGCAATAGGCGCCCTCCCTTCCTTCCCTCTGCCTCGCTGTCGGCCAAGATGCCCGAGACCTTCGGTAGCGGAGAAGCTGTTCCTTCGCTTTTGGAGGGAGGCTTACCGTCCATAGTCCCTGTATCCAGGCCGGTAGCCGATACCAGCGGACTGGATGTGTTCCTGAAATCTGCCGGAATGCAGGATCAGGCCGAGTCCGGCCGCTGCTGGTATTTCGCAACTGCCAATGTCCTGCGTGGAAAGCTCGAATATTCGGTGGTCTATCCGTATTTCTGGGACATGATGGAGAAGGCCAACCTCTTCCTGGTAAATGTCTGGGAGCACCGCAAGGAGGCCGTGGACAGCCGGTATAACGAGAGCATCTTCCGGCGCCCGACTTGGGATGGCGGGCATTTCATGAATGCAGTCTATCTGATCGAAAAATACGGGGTGGTGCCATCTTCGGCAATGCCCGAGACCTATACTTCGCAGAATTCGGCCTCGCTGCTGCGGGAAGTGCGCAAGCTCCTACGTGCTTATGGCCTGCAGATGCGCAGCGCCACGGATCCGGAAGCCGTGCGGTCCGCAGCCCTCTCCGATGTGCGCAGGCTGCTGGTAGCTACCCTCGGGGAACCTCCTGTCTCCTTCGAATTCGAGGGTAAAAGCTATACTCCCGAGTCCTTCCGCGATGCGTTCGTGGTGCCGGATCTCGGCGGGCGCTTCGTGATGCTGATGAACGATCCCAGGCTGGCCTATGGCAAGATGTATCGGGTAGAAGGCTCCCGCAATGCCGCCGACGGCCGTGACTGGACCTTCCTGAACCTCTCCTGCGACGATCTCGAGGCCATAGGGCTGGCATCGCTGCGCGGCGGGGACAGATTCTACTTTACCGTAGATACCCTGCAAGATGCGCTTGCGGAGGAAGGTGTGTACGATTCCAGCCTCTTCCCTCTGGATTCGCTGCTGGGCGTATCTTCCGAGATGGACAAGGCCGGACTTTTCGACAGCAGGGACGTGTCCTCCGCCCATGCTATGGCAATGTGTGGGGCCAGGATGTCGGGGGAGAAGGTCTCCGACTGGGTGGCCGAGAATTCCTTCGGTACTTCCCGCGGCGCAGGCGGCTACATCCAGATGGACAGCGATTGGTGGCGCCGCTACATGTTCCGTATGGCCGTGGATAAGAAATATCTGCCCGAAAACTTGCTGAAAGCTCTCGGGCAGACTCCTGAGATGATTCCCTACTGGAATCTCTATTGATCTTAGAGGATACGGACGTCCCATCCGGAGATGAGATCGCCGTATAGTATGAAGATGACTTCCATTTCGAGTCCGCTAGCCTCGTCTTTCACATTATACACGCGCAGCCGCTCGTTTTCGCGGACTATCTTCCATTCTCCGAGCTTCAGAGGAGGATAGGATATTGACAGGTCGTCGGGCACCATTCCGTTGACGCTGCGCACGTGGATGGGCTGCATGGCCACCAGGCGCTGCATGTTCCTCTCCACCACGGCCATCAAATCCGGATTCTGGAAGGGGTCGGTAGAGGGTGCCGTGGCGGGTGCTACGGGTAGTTTTCCTGCTGCACGGACAGCACGCAGGCTGTCGGCATACACTTTGAAACGGGCCCGTAGGTCTGCGCTGTTCAGGCCTTCGATAGTGTAGAGGGAGATGCCCTGTGCGCCGGCGCCGAAGGCAGCATCCATCTTCTCGAAAATCAGTTCCGGATTCCCGCCGAGTTCGGTATCCACACCGCACATCAGGGTGATTCCCTCGGGCTTAGCCAGATAGTTGGACAGGGTGGCGTCGCGGGCGAAGGATTCATCCATGGTGTAGAAGTCCGTGTAAGCCATGGGATGCACCAGGTCCAGATCCCACTTGGGCCAGTCCTGGAATACCATGAACTTGCTAAGGCCGGCGGCTGCAAAGGGCGAGGCCGTGACCTTCTTTCCGGCCTTGTGGGCAACTGCGCACATTATATTGGCGACTTCGCTCACCTGGTCGCAGCGGAACTGGCACCATTTCTCGTCGCGGGAAGGATCTTCCTGCTCGCGCGGGTCATAGCCATATTGCTCCTTGAACTTCTCCAGCATTGCAGGATGGTAGCCGAAGTCGTATTCGGGGAAGACCTCGGTGTCCTGGCGGAGATTATAGTTGTAGGCCAGG
>JAILMV010000115.1 GCA_024692185.1 Bacteroidales bacterium
TGTACTTGGCCTGTGCCTCGTCGAGACCCTGCTGAGCCTGGACAAGCATCTGCTCGCCAAGAGACTGGGCTCCGGCTGCGAGGGAAAGCAGCATTGCTGCTGAGAAGAGAATCTTTTTCATATTAAATTTGGTGTTAGTAATTATCCAAAGTCTAAACAGTTAGCAAATTAAGCAAAAAAATCATTGATTAGCAAGATTGTAGATATCCCGCATCTCTTTTTTTCCTAATTTCTTGAAGTTGCCCACTTTGAATTCTCCTCCCCTGCTGCAACGCATGGACATCTCCTCAATTTCTTCTTCCGTGGCCTTACGTCCGATAAGCTCGGGTATAGATGCAGGCATTCCTATCGAATGGAAGAAATCCCGCATTGCGGATATGGGCTCGCGGCCTCCCAGCACATTCTTGGAGAAGGATTCGAACCTGGAAGGATCCTCCGCCTTTACGTATCCGGCCCAGAAGCACCATAGGGCTGCCAGACCGGCCCCGTGGGCCACACCGTACATGGTGCTAAGTTCATGTTCCAGCCTGTGCGTACCGAAGTCGGAGACTCCCCCGCAGCCGGTCAGGCCATTATGGGAAAGGCTGCCCGCCCACATTATGCTGGCCCTCAAATCGTAATCTTCGGGATTCTCCAGCACCTTAGGTCCGGCCTCCATTACGGTCCTCAGCAAGCCTTCCGCAATAGCATCGGTAATATCCATATGGCTCTTGCTGAAATACCTTTCCATTGTATGCATCAGTATATCCGTGACTCCGCAGGCTGTCTGATAAGGAGGGAGGGTAAATGTACGCTCAGGATTCATTATTGCAAACTTGGGGCGGCATATATCGCTGTTGCAACCGCGTTTGAGCCCTTCAGCGTCGTTGGTTATCACCGTGCTGTCGGACATTTCGCTGCCGGATGCCGGAATGGTCAGGACCACGCCCACCGGGACTGCTGCCTGAGGAACGGCCTTGGCATCGAAGAAATCCCAGACATCTCCCTCATATTTCAGCCCATATCCTATTCCTTTGGAAGAATCTATGACGCTTCCGCCCCCTACTGCCAGGATGAAGTCCACGCCCTCCTTGCGGCACAGTTCTATTCCTTTCCTGACCAGGGAGAGCAAGGGATTCGGCACAACCCCGCCTAATTCCACGAAAGGAATCCCGGCGCCCGAAAGCATAGTCCGTATTTTGGGAAGAAGCCCGCTGCGCTCGGCGCTGCCTCCTCCGTAATGGACCAGGACCTTATGGGCACCGTATTTTTTCAGAAGAGCGGGAAGTTGATCTTCGGAAGATTTGCCGAAGCATATTTCAGTGGGGGTGTAAAAGTGGAAATCGGTCATAAATAGTAGTTATAGGTTCTTATTATCTATGCAAATTTAGTAAATTTGTGCAAACAGGATTAAACTATGGCAAATATAAAAAGGACTTTCCCCGTCAAGGGTCTGGGATGCGCAGCCTGCGTGGCCAGGGTCGAGAACGTGCTCAAATCTTCCGAAGGCGTCAAAGACTGCAGCGTCAGCCTTGCATCCAATACTGCTCAGATAGATTACGACAACAGCGTTACCAGCGCTGCAAAGCTTCAGAAGGCCGTACAGGATGCCGGTTATGACCTTCTGGTAGATGCGGATTCCGACGAGGAAGCCGAGGATCCGGATTCGAAGGCGGAAGAAGAAGCCGAACAGCTGAGGCAGCAGGAATACAAGAAAGTGCGCCGGGATATGGTCCTGGCCATTATCCTGGCGGCCGTCATCTTCATAATACAGATGGGTTTCAAGGACTTCAGGGGAAGGGGCATCACCCTCCTCCTGCTGGCTTTCCTCTCTGTTTTCTGGTGCGGACGCCGTTTCCATAGGACCGCTTTCAAGCAGGCCCGTCATTTCACTGCCGGGATGGACACCCTGGTATCCGTTTCCACCCTAATCTCCTTCCTCTTCAGCACATTCAATCTGATCTTCCCTTCCGTGCTTGCCCCGGAGGGCGGAAAAGCTCCACTGTACTTCGATTCTGCGGCAATGATCACGGCCTTCATACTGATCGGCCGCGTACTGGAAGAAAGGGCCAAATATGGCACTACCGCCTCCATACGCAAGCTGATGGGCCTGCGCCCGAAGAAAGATAAGGCCAAGCCGGGAGATTTGGTAAAGGTAAAGCCCGGAGAGCGTATTCCGGTGGACGGCACGGTCAAGGACGGCAATTCCTTCGTGGACGAGAGCCTGCTCACCGGCGAATCCATAGCAGCCGAGAAATATCCGGGCCAGAAGGTGTTCGCAGGCACGATCAACGGCAACGGAGTGCTTATGATAGTGGCGGAGAAGACAGGGCAGGACACCCTCCTTTCCGGCATAATCCGCATGGTACGCGAGGCGCAGGGCAGCAAGGCCAAGATACAGCGTACGGTAGATAAGGTCGCGGCCATCTTCGTGCCCGTGGTGATAGTCCTGGCTCTGATAACCTTCGTCTATTGGCTGACTGTTCCGGGTGCAGGATTCGCCAGAGCCCTGCTGAACATGGTTTCCGTCCTGGTGATAGCCTGCCCCTGTTCCCTCGGGCTAGCCACTCCTACCGCCATCGTGGCCGGCATAGGCAACGGCGCCGACAAGGGCATACTCATAAAGAATGCGGATGCCCTCCAGCTAGCCAGGAAGATAGATTCGGTAATCTTCGACAAGACCGGAACCCTGACCATGGGCAGCCCCAAGGTCACGGACTCCATCTGGTTTTCCCAGTTCTCCAAAGGCATACTCAAGGCCATGGAACAGAACTCCGACCATCCCCTTTCCGAAGCCCTGCTTGCCGAGGCGGGAGATGAAGACGCAAAACCAATGACAGACTTCGTGAATGTGCCCGGGAAAGGCCTGGAAGCTACATATATGAGCACGCGCTACTTCGTGGGCAACTACTCCGCAAAGAGCTGTCCGGAGGCCGAACAGTGGAAGAAGGAAGGCCGCACGGTGGTCTATTTCAGTTCGGAATATGACCTGCTGGCCGTATTCGCAATCGAAGATGAGGTCCGCGGCACTTCCGCCGAAGCGGTCACCGCACTCAAGGAGCTCGGAATCGAGTCCTACCTGCTCTCCGGCGACAGCAACGCAGCGGCCGGCCTTGCCGCACGCAAGCTGGGTATAGACAATTTCGAGGGCGGAGCCTTCCCCGGGGACAAGTTGTCCTTTGTACGCGAACTGCAGAAAGACAAGCACAAGGTGGCCATGGTGGGCGACGGCATCAACGACAGCGCCGCCCTGGCTGCAGCCGACCTGGGAATTGCCATGGGCAACGGAAGCGACGTGGCAATGGATACCGCAATGGTAACGATAGTATCTCCCGACCTGAGGAAGATAGCCGAACTGGTCAAACTCAGCAAGCATACCGACCGCATCATCAAGGAGAACCTATTCTGGGCCTTCATCTACAATGTGCTGATGATTCCCATGGCAGCCGGCCTCTTCGGTTTCAATCTGAACCCTATGATCGCCGCTGCCTGCATGGCTATGAGCTCGATCTGCGTGGTCTGCAACAGTCTCCGCTTGCGTAAAATGTAATTTCTTTCTATCTTTGCGGCGAGATCCGGGAGGATCAAGTGTAACAGGTACCACTCTAAAAACTGCAAAGATGAAAGAAAAATATTCTACTACATTCCTGCTGATGGCAGTGGCGTTCACCGTCTGCCTCATTACATCCAATCTTTTCGCAACCAAAGTGTTTTCGCTCGGCTGGGGTATCAACCTGCCCGGAGCCGTGGTAATCTTCCCTATTTCCTATATACTTAACGACTGTCTGGCCGAAGTATGGGGATATCGCAAAGCCCGCCTGGTCATCTGGACGGCCTTTGCGGCAAATCTCTTCGTGGTTCTCATCGGACAGCTGGTAGTATGGCTCCCGGCAGCCTCTTTCTGGGACGGAGGAGAACACTTTGACTATATGTTCAACATGGCCCCCAGAGTCGCTTTCGCTTCCCTGCTGGCCTTCCTTGCAGGCTCCACCCTGAACGCCTTCGTGATGAGCAAGATGAAACTTGCCGACCAGGGACGCCGTTTCGGTGCCCGCGCCATCCTGTCGTCCGTTGCCGGAGAGCTGCTGGACTCGATGATTTTCATGCCCATAGCCTTTTTCGGCACCCCTGTCAAGGTGCTTGGCACAATGATGCTCTTCCAGGTCAGTTTCAAAGTTCTCTACGAGATACTTATACTGCCCCTAACCAGCCATGTGGTACGCAAGGTCAAGGCCTCCGAAGGCATAGACGTATTCGATGAGGGC
The DNA here is from genome assembly GCA_024692185.1 of Bacteroidales bacterium. GTDB lineage: Bacteria > Bacteroidota > Bacteroidia > Bacteroidales > UBA932 > Cryptobacteroides. The sequence goes on from JAILMV010000115.1 coordinate 4,245, forward strand.
ATCTCATACAATCCTTTCAAGCTAAGTGATATTTAATATGGATACACGTAAAGACGAGGGACTCCGTTCCCTAGGAAACAAGACCGTATATAAGAACGATTACGCTCCCGAGGTGCTCGAGACCTTCGTGAACAAGCATCAGGAGAATGATTACTGGGTGCGTTTCAACTGCCCCGAATTCACCAGCCTCTGCCCTATCACGGGCCAGCCGGACTTCGCGGAGATACGCATCAGCTACATCCCCGACGTAAGGATGGTAGAGAGCAAGAGCCTCAAGCTCTACCTCTTCAGCTTCCGCAACCACGGCGCCTTCCACGAGGACTGCGTCAATATAATAATGAAGGATCTGGTGAAGCTTATGGATCCCCGCTACATCGAGGTCACAGGCTTCTTCACCCCTCGCGGAGGCATAAACATCCAGCCTTACGCCAATTACGGACGTCCGGGCACGAAATACGAAGAGATGGCCTGGAAGCGTCTCTCCGAAAAAGAACAATAAGGAACTTAATATTTGAATGAACTTCCGCCCACGAATTCGCGAAGCAGCGAGGTGGGTGGAATTTCTTTATCAGGCACCGGCACGAAGTAATGTATGAACTTCAGCAGACGGTGAGCCTCGGCGTATTCCGGGCAGTTCTTTGGAACGCTGGCAAGGATGGGCTCGGCGTGGTTGCGGAGCACCGCGAATTCTACCAGATAGGCGGAATTGAACATCATGTCGGCATTCTCCTGATAAGGATAGATCCATTTATCTTCCGCGGCGCGGACCTTGGGCCACTGGCTGATGGTCTGCCTGGCGCTGAAAGCGCCTTTGTTGTAGTCGCGGACTATGCGGCGAAGCAGGCGGTTGTCGCTGGTAGGGATGCAGTTGTGATGGTCCAGGGCAATTCCCGTCAGGGTAGATATGAAGATACGGAACTTCTTGTGCGGGGCAATCTTGTCGGTGAGCTTGGGATTAAGGGCGTGGATGCCTTCCAGTACCACTATGTTGCCAGGGGCAAGCTTGTACTTGCGGCCGTTGTATTCCCTCTTGCCAGTTACGAAATTGAATTCGGGCACTTCCACTTCTTCCCCGGCAAGAATCTTCATAAGATCCCTTTCCAGGGCTTTGTGGTCCACGGTGTCGAAGTTGTCGAAGTCCGGGGTGCCGTCCGGCAGCAGCGGAGTCTTCTCGCGATCCACGAAATAATCGTCGGTACTGAAGGTCAGGGGCCGCAGACCGCAGGCCTTAAGCTGCACGCCCAGCCTCTTGGATACGGTGGTCTTACCCGAGCTGGAAGGGCCGGTAATCAGCACCAGACGCACTTTCTGACGGCCGCAGTAGCGCTTGTGTATCTCTTCTGCAATCTGGACTATTTTCTTTTCCTGCAGGGCCTCGGCTATCTGGATGAGGTCGCTGCCGTTTCCGTCCAGCAGGCTCTTGTTCAGGTCTCCTACGGTGTTCAGGCCCATGATGTCGTTCCACTTCAGGTTCTCGTTGAACATATTGAAGGTCTTGGGCTGGTCCAGATAGGGGGCGAGCTTGGTCGGATCGTGCTTGCTGGGGCCTATCAGCAGGATCCCGCCGTGATATAGTTTAAGGTCCCAGGTGGTCAGGTAAGATGTGGAAGGTACCAGCCTGCCATAGTAATAGTCCTTGGTCTTGCCGAGGGAATAATAATCCATATATACCTGGCCGCTGGTCTCGAGGAGCTTGACCTTGTCTTCTGCTCCGGCCTTGTGCATCATCTCGATAACCTGCTCGATGGGGGCCTCAAAACGGTGGAAAGGCAGATTCTTTTCCACCAGATACTGCATGCGCTGCTTTATCTTGTTGATATCCTCCTGGCTGACGGGACTCTTGTCCGCCTTGTGCAGATCGCAATAATAACCATGGGAGATGGGATGCTCGATGAAGATGTGGCTTCCGCGGAATACGTCCTTGGCGGATTTGCAGAGCAGAAAGCAGAGCGAACGGATATATACCCTCATGCCGCTGGATGCCCTTGCATCCACGAATTCGACGGTTCTGCTGTTATAGACACGGAATTTCAGACCTTGGGAAACATTGTTCACTTTAGCTGAGACAATGGGATACGGCCTGTCAAAATCAAATACCGGAAGCATGTCCAAAAGGGTGGTTCCTTCCCTGAAAGATGCGCTCGTACCGGTGTTTTTACAAAAGACTTGTATCATCGGGCATTTTTGTGTTTCACAAAGATACAAAAAACAAAAATATTTTTTATACCTTTGCGCCATTGTTTCACTAATCTTTTTTTATGCGTAGAAATGAAGAAATTCCTGGTTGTTTGCACAGCTCTTTCGCTGTTGTGCCTCCCTGGGGTCGCGCAAGAATATGTGCGCGAGGCAGAGGCTGACAATGCCGGCCGCAGTGTCGGATTGTCCATTATTCCGAGATTCGACCTTAATTATGATGGCGATTTTACACTCGGCGATTCTTCTCTCTATTCACTTTTCGAAGGCAGTCTTTCTGACAATTTATCCTTCAGCATCTGCAACCATTGGCTTGCCAGCGATGCCGAAACGATAAGTGCATTGTATCAGAACACGTTCAGGAGCGACGATGTCAATTGGCTTGACTGGGCCAATCTGACATATTCCTTCGGAAGTTTCTCAGTTACCCTCGGTAAACAGGCCCTGACTTTTGGCGGATTTGAATTCGACGCCTATGACTTCGAGGCCTATTCCTTCCTCGGTTCCTCCGCCTGGAACGATCTCCAGGTCTATCAGTGGGGTGCCAAGTTCGATTGGACTAACGAATCCGAGAACACTACCCTTTCATTACAGGCAACATCCTCACCCTTCGGCGAGCATCCCTTCTCGAGCAAGCTTTTCAACTATGCACTCGAGTGGAGGGGCGAATATGGCAGCTTCCGCAATATCTGGAGCGCCGTCGCAATGGAGACCGAGGCTGGTTCCTATCTTCCCCTCCTTTCCTTCGGACAGGAGTTCGACCTGAACGACAACGTCACTCTTGGTCTCGATATCTATAACATCGTAGGAGACGAGGAAGAGATTGCTATGAAAGGCCTTACGATGATTCCTTCCCTTATCTGGAAGCCCTGCGAAAGCGTACAGCTCAGAGGACGTCTCGGAGGAGAGATCAACCGTGTGACCAAGAACAAGGACCTCATAGTAGGTTTCGACGCCCATTGGTATCCTATCAAGGACAATGAGGACCTCCGATTGCATTTAGCTACCGGATATCATCACGATTTGAGACTCTGCACTCTTAATATCGGCGTTTTGTATTATCTGAACTTCCCTCGCAGTTAAATGAAAGACTATATTATCGACATCCAGCACCTTTCAAAGTCTTTCGGCAGCAAAAAGGTGCTCGATGACATAAATCTTTACGTCCGTCGCGGGGAGTTCATCACCCTGCTCGGCCCTTCCGGTTGCGGCAAGACTACCCTGCTGCGTATGATTGCAGGTTTCCTGCAGCCCGACGAAGGCAGCATCCTCCTCGACGGCAAGGACATAGCGGGCATACCTCCTCACGAGAGGCCGCTGAATACCGTATTCCAGCGCTATGCCCTCTTCCCTCACCTGGACGTGTACGACAACATCGCCTTCGGACTCAAGCTCAAGAAGACTCCGGAAGACGAAATCGACAAGCGCGTGCGCAAGGTACTCAAGCTGGTGGCCATGTCCGATTACGAAGATCGCGACGTGGAAACCCTTTCCGGCGGCCAGCAGCAGCGTATCGCAATCGCCCGTGCTATCGTAAACCAGCCCAAGGTACTGCTCCTCGACGAGCCTCTTGCCGCCCTTGACCTCAAGATGCGCAAGGACATGCAGATAGAGCTCAAGGAGATGCACCGCAAACTCGGCATTACCTTCATATATGTAACCCACGATCAGGAAGAGGCCCTTACCCTCAGCGACACCATCGTGGTAATCAACGAAGGCAAGATTCAGCAGATAGGCACCCCTACCGACATATACAACGAACCCGTGAACGCTTTCGTAGCCGACTTCATCGGCGAGAGCAACATCCTGAAAGGCAAGATGTTGCGCGACCGCCGCGTGGCCTTCATCAAGCATGAATTCGACTGCGTGGACGAGGGCTTCGGCGAGAACGTGAAGGTAGATGTGGTGGTCCGCCCCGAGGACATCTACTTTACCACCGACCCGGCTAAGTGCCAGTTTACGGCGAAAGTGAATTCCTGCGTCTTCAAGGGCGTGCACTACGAGATGTTCGTGGATACCGACACCGGTTACGAGCTGATGATCCAGGACTACGATCCCTATCCCGTGGGCAGCGAAGTCATGCTCTACATCGACCCGGACGATATCCAGGTGATGAAGAAGGAACGCACCGAGAACAAGTATCTCGGAAAGGTCACCGGCGAAGGCAAGGTGGAGTTCCTGGGAGCTGAATTCGAATGCAACACCGAAGGATTCGAAAACGGCGAAGAAGTCACCGTAAAGATACATTTCGAAAAAGTGGACCTGCTGGACCACGAAGATGAAGCCATCACTACCGGACATGTGGAGTTCATCCTCTACATGGGAGACCATTACCACCTGACCATCCGCACCGAAAGCGGCGAGAAGATCTGGGTGGATACGAATGACATCTGGGACAAGAACGACTTCGTCGGCATCAAGATCCTTCCCAAGGACATATGCCTCGAAAAAGTAGTTGCAGCCAATGAATAAAAGGTCTAACTGGGCTCTGCCCTATTTCATATTCCTTGTATTGTTCGTGGTGCTGCCCCTGCTGCTGATCGCGGTTTATGCGCTGCAGGATGCCAGCGGACACTTCACCCTCTCGAACATAGGCAAGTTCTTTTCGGACGGAGATTCGCTCAGTACCTTCGCCCTGTCCATCGAGGTTGCTATCGAGAACACCATCCTCTGCATACTGATTGGCTATCCGGCCGCCTGGATTCTGGCCAACAAGGATTACAACAAGAGCGCCGTCACGGTGGTATTGTTCATACTGCCCATGTGGATCAACGCCCTTATGCGAACCCTTGCCACCGCCGAACTCTTTACCATGGCCGGCATACAGCTGGGCAAGGGAACCCTGCTCTTCGGTATGTGCTACGACTACCTCCCCTTTATGATCTATCCCATCTACAATGTGCTGAACAAGATGGATAAATCCTATGCGGAGGCCGCCCAGGACCTGGGTGCCACTCCGGGAGAGGTATTCCGCAAGGTTACCCTCCCTCTGTCGATGCCCGGCGTGTGGAGCGGCGTGATGATGGTATTCATGCCAACGGTTTCCACCTTTGCAATCTCCGAATTCCTCACCAACAACAAGATCAAGCTCTTCGGTACCATCATCCAGGAGAACATCAACAATTCGATGTGGAACTATGGTGCCGCCCTGTCCTTGATAATGCTGGTGATAATCGGCATAACCACCGTCCTCCAGAGCAACGACTCCGAGGAAGCTAATGTTGGAGGAATCATCTGATGAAAGGAAAGAAACTGCTTGCCAAGCTTTATATCGGACTGGTGCTGGTAATACTCTATGCACCTATCATCTTCATAGCCGTGTTCTCTTTCACCGAGGCCAAGAGCCTGGGCAACTGGACCGGATTCTCCTTCAATCTGTACAAGAACCTCTTCAACGGTTCCATGCAGAATTCTTCCGGGCTGATGAGCGCCGTCGAAAACACGCTGCTGATAGCCCTGATTGCCTCTGTTGTGGCCACCTTGCTCGGCACCGTAGCCGCAATCGGCATCTATAACCTGAAAGGCCGCAAGAAGGACGTGATGAACTTCCTGAACAACATCCCGATGATCAATCCCGACATCATCACCGGCGTGTCGCTCTTCCTGCTCTTCGTCTTCCTTCACATCTCCCAGGGTTATACCACCGTGGTGCTTGCCCACATCACTTTCTGCACGCCTTACGTGGTGCTGAACGTGATGCCCAAGCTAAGCCAGCTGAACCCCAATATCTACGAAGCCGCACTGGATCTGGGTGCAACTCCCATGCAGGCCCTCCGCAAGGTCTTGGTGCCGGCTCTCCGCCCTGGTATGATCTCCGGATTCATACTGTCTTTCACAATGAGTCTCGACGATTTCGCAGTGACCTTCTTCACCCGCGGAACCATCGGCCTCGACACACTTTCTACTTATATTTATGCAGATGCCCGCAAGGGTGGTCTGACTCCAGAGCTAAAACCCCTTATGACCATACTTTTCCTGCTCATTCTGGTGGTCCTGCTCGTCATCAACATCCGTCAATCAAAGAATTTGAATAAGAAATGAAAAAGCTGATTCTTCTTGCAGCCATCGCTGCAGCCGCCATTTCCTGCGGCACTGACCGTTCCAGCGTACTCAAGGTGTACAATTGGTCCGACTATATCGACGAATCCGTACTGCCCGAATTCGAGCAGTGGTACAAGGACCAGACCGGTGAAGACATCACCGTAGTCTATCAGACCTTCGACGTCAACGAGACCATGCTCTCCAAGATCGAGAAGGGCCACGAGGATTACGACGTGGTATGCCCCTCCGACTACATCATCGAGCGCATGCTCAACAACGGACTCATACTCCCCCTCGATTTCGCTTCCATCCCCGACTCCATCAACTATATCGCGCTCAATAAGTCGCCCTATATGCTGAAGATGTTCAAGGAGATCAACCCCGATATCGACGCCAACGAGTATTCAGTTCCCTATATGTGGGGTACCACCGGCATCATCTACAATACGGACGTGGTGAGCGCCGAAGAGGCAGGCACCTGGGACATCATCCGCAATCCAAAATATAATGGACAGGTCCTCATCAAGGACGCTCCCCGCGACGTCTATGGCCCCGTGCTCATCTACCTCAAGCAGAAAGAGCTTGCAGAGGGCAGCGTAACCCTCCAGGACCTGATGAAGGATTCTTCCGACGAGAGCATCGCCGCCGTGGAAGCCTATCTCAAGGAGGTCAAGGAAGGAGTTCTTGGCTGGGAGGCCGATTTCGGCAAGGACCAGATGACCAAGGGCCGCGGAGTCATCTCCCTTAACTGGAGCGGAGATGCCGTCTGGGCAATCGAAGAAGCCGCTGCAGTGGGCGTGAATCTCGACTACATCGTTCCCGAAGAAGGCAGTACCGTATGGTTCGATGGCTGGGTGATCCCCAAGTATGCCAAGAACATCAAAGCCGCCAGCTATTTCATCGACTTCATGTGCCGTCCCGACATTGCCATCCGCAATATGGAAGAAACCGGCTACGTGGCAGCCAATGGCGCCATAGAGGTTCTCGAAAGCCAGATCGACGAGGATTACGAGCCTGTGAACCTGAGCTACTTCTTCGGTCCCGAGGCCGACAGCGTAAGGGTCGATCCCGTACTCTATCCCGACCTTGCCATCATCGAGCGCTGCGCACTCGAGCATGACTGGGGCCAGGATACCGACAAGCTCCTTGCCATGTGGTCCCGCGTGAAAGGTGACAATGCCAGCTCGATGACCTACGTCATCATAGTCATCGCCATCGTCGCCCTCGGAGCCGGTTACTTCGTCTCCAAGAAGAACAAACGCGGCCGCAAGCACGGCAGAAAATAATTTTTCGTATATTGCAGAAAAATCGGATAACACTATGCTAGACACGACACGCGGGCTATATGTAGCCCATTCGGAAGAAGGCCCAATCTCGATTTGCGGCAAGATGGCGAATCGCCACGGACTCATCGCCGGTGCAACCGGTACAGGTAAAACCGTTTCCCTGCAGGTTCTTGCAGAGACCTTCAGCCAGGCAGGCGTTCCCTGCTTCATGGCCGATATGAAGGGAGACTTGAGCGGCATCAGCCAGCCCGGCTCCCTCAGCGGTTTCATCCAGAAGAGAATGCCCGAATTCGGTATTGAGAATCCCAAGTTCGAGGGATGCCCGGTCCGCGTGTATGACGTGTTTGGCGAGCAGGGTCATCCGATGCGCACCACTATATCCAACATGGGGCCCATGCTCCTCAGCCGACTGCTGGGTCTGAACGAGATCCAGAGCGGAGTGATGGACATCATCTTCCGCGTCGCGGACGACAAGGGGCTGCTGCTGATAGACCTGAAAGACCTCAGGGCAATGGTGGCCTATGTAGCCGAGCATGCGGCAGAATACCGCACCAGCTACGGAAATGTCACTGAGGGCAGCATAGGCGCCATACAGAGGGCCTTATTGAGCCTGGAGAACCAAGGAGCCGAGAAATTCTTCGGCGAGCCTGCATTCGACATTTACGACCTTCTGCAGACAAATTGCGGAAAAGGTATCCTGAGCGTCCTCGCTGCAGACAAGCTGATGCAGAATCCCAAACTCTACTCCACCTTCCTCCTCTGGCTTCTCTCCGAGATCTACGGCAAGCTTCCCGAAGTAGGCGATATGGAACTCCCCAAGTTCGTCTTCTTCTTCGACGAGGCCCATACCCTCTTCGACGAGACCCCCAAGGCCCTGGTAGATAAGATAGAGCAGGTAGTCCGCCTGATCCGTTCCAAGGGCGTGGGTGTGTACTTCATCACCCAGTCCCCTACCGACATTCCCGAAGAGATACTCGGCCAGCTCGGTAACCGCATCCAGCATGCCCTGCGCGCCTATACTCCCAAGGACCAGAAGGCCGTGAAGACTGCTGCGGAGACTTTCCGCGCCAATCCTGCCTTCAAGACCGCAGATGCCATAATGGAGCTCGGCACCGGCGAGGCCCTGGTATCCTTCCTGGACGAAAAAGGTGCTCCTTCCGTGGTACAGCGCGCAAAGATACTCTTCCCTCTCAGCCAGATAGGCGCAATCAGCGAGGCTCAGCGCAAGCAGCTGATCAGTTCCTCGATGATTGCAGGCAAGTACGATACTCCGATAGACCGCGAAAGCGCATTCGAAGTCCTGCTTGCAGATGCACAGAAGGCTGCGGAGGAGCAGGAAGCCCAGGCTGCAGCAATCGAAGAGCAGAAGGCCCAGAGCGAAAAAGCCGCCAAGGAAAACGGCAATTCCAAGGGAACCAAGAGCATCTTCAGCAAGATAGCAAAGGCCGCTGCGGGCGCCGTGATAACCAGCGTCACCGCATCCGTGGGAACTGCAGTAGCCAATTCGGTAACAGGTAAGAAGTCGAGCACTACCAGTGGCAAGAACATAGCCAACAAGGCTATCAAGAGTGCTACCAGCAGCGCAACCCGTACGCTTACTCGCTCGATATTAGGTAATTTGCTGAAGTAAGCTCCCCTGCAATCCAGACCTTGTCCCCTACTTGGAAAACCAGGTCTGCTTGAGGATTGGTAATCATTTCCTCGTTGCGCATAACGCTGATTACCATACAATTGAATTTGCGCAATCCAAGCGAACTCAGACTCCTGCCGCAAAGGTAGGAGTCTTCTTTTACGTCTATGGTGACGATGTCGAACTTGGGATCCTCGCCCTTTTCCTCCTTCTCTATGGAGTCGGAAATCATCTTCCTGAGGTCACTCAGTTGCTTGCCGGTGCCTACTGCCAGTAGGGTATCTCCCGGATAGACGGCTTCCTTTCCGTCAGGAACGAGGATATTATGCGAGCCGCGGGTAATCTTTATGATATTGGCCCCTGACTCCTCCCTTATGGGGATATCCATCAGTTTCCGGCCGACGAAGCTGGAATCCTCCGAAATCTTGATGCTCTCCAGGTGAACGTCGTATCCGGCCATCTTGGACTTGATGGAAGACGTGACCGGCGTACGTTTGCGGGCAAGGGTTTCCTTGGCATTCAGGTTGTCGAAGAACATGCTTTCCATGGAAGTGCTGCGCTCGCGTACCCTGGAGCGGGAAATCAGGAAGAATACCACACCTCCCAACACCAGCAGCACGGCAGTCCATCCTGCGAGGTCGAAATGAGTGGAGATCACGACCAGTACGAAGCCCAGGGCTATGAAGAAACGGCCCAGGAGCAAGCCCAGTATAGGCCAGCTGTTGAGCGCCTTGGCTTTTATAAGCTTCTTGGCATAGATGTCGGAAGAGCCCTTGTTCACGGCCAGGCCATAAAGCAGAGGCGACATCACGGCAAGGGTGATTCCAACGGAAATAAGGTTGCGTACGAACTCGCTCAAATCCGGCAGCAGCCTGTCCAGGGCAGGATCCAGCCAGGCCCTCGAGGCAATCATTATAGCAACCAGGATAACGCTGTAGAGGAGTATCCTGATGAGATAGGCCGAAATCAGTTTATGCCAATCGCTCCTTTCAGCAGCGGAAGAATCAGTCTTGCGCTCCATCTGGTTGATGCGAGTGAGCACCTTCTCGGGCATCTTACGCTGCAGAAGGGCAAGCGCAGGGCCTGCCAGCTTTATCATATAGGGCGTAGTGAAGGTGGTGATCACCGACACTGCCACGATTACGGGATAGATGAAACCACGCATCACTCCCAGCGATACTCCGACACTGGCGATGATGAAACCGAACTCACCGAGTTGCGCAAGGCTGAAACCGGTATGAACGGCATTGCTTAGGCCGTTCCCCGTGAGCAGTATGCCGGCGGCACTGAAGAATATGTGGGTGATTATTACCAGGACGGCCAGCAGCAGTATGATCAACCAATTCTGGAGGATTACCTCGGGAGATATCATCATACCCACGGAAACGAAGAATATCGCCCCGAAAAGGTCTTTGATAGGCCTGACCAGCTTTTCGATATGTTCGCTCTCTATGGTTTCTGCCAGGATGGAACCCATCACGAAGGCTCCGAGGGCGGAAGAGAATCCGGCCGCTGATGCAATGGTCACCATTGCGAAACAGAGTCCTATGCTCACCAGGAGGAGGATTTCGTCGTTCAGATATTTGCGGGCCTTGCGGAACATGGTAGGAATCAGGTAGATGCCCACCACGAATACCAGCACTATGAAGAAAAGCAGCTTAGCCAAGGCCCCGGCAAGTTCTCCGCCGGCGAACTGGTTGGATACGGCCAGGGTGGAAAGCAGCACCATCAGCAATATGGCTATCAGGTCCTCTACCACCAAGGTCCCGAACACCAGGCCGGCATAAGGCTTCTCCTTCAGGCCCATATCTTCGTAGGATTTCAGCACTACCGCTGTCGAAGACATCGACATCAAACCGGCCAGGAAAACACTCTCCATAACAGTCCAGGACATTGCCTGACCTACGACGAAGCCGATGACGAAAACGCCTATGAACTTGGTTCCGGCGGTCACCAGGGCTCCGCTGCCTACCTTCAGGAGCTTTTTGAAACTGAACTCCAGGCCCAGACCGAACATCATGAATATCAAGCCTATCTCCGACCACTGATGCACGGATTCGGCACTGGAAATATTGAAGAAGAAATCGATATGGGGCCCAATGAGGAATCCTGCGATTATATATCCCAGGATAAGAGGTTGTTTCAATGCCTTGGAGATGATGGTGAAGACTCCGGCAGATATCAAAATTACGGCAAGGTCCCGTACAAGGTTAAGTTCGTCAGACATTTCCTACAAATTTAGCATTTAAATGAGTATATTTGTACATATGTTGCGAAAAACCTTATACCTATCCCTTTGCATACTTGCAGCCGTCGCTTGCGGCGGAAATAAATCGAAAGAAGCAGCCGAGGAGCCCGTATGGCCTCTTGGTTTCAGGACTGACACCCTTTTCGTAAAGGAGTCCAAGGTCGAAAACGGAGACGTGTTCTACAAACTCTTCACCCGTCTCGGGATGAGCGGCAGCAAGGTCCAGGAACTGGCCTTTGCCTGCGACAGCGTTTTCGACGTCCGCAAGTTGCGCGCCGGCAATAAAGTGGATGCCTATTATTGCGGAGATACCCTTTCTCCCGAACTCAGATATGTTGTTTACGAGCGCGACCGCGTAAATTCCACAGTATTCAAATGCTACGACTCCCTGGCAATATGGAACGTGGCAAAACAGGTGGATACCGTACGCAAATATACCGACGTAACCATCAAGAGCTCACTTTGGAACGATATGATAGAGGCCGGGGCCTCTCCCCTGCTGATCCTGGAACTGGCCGACGTATATGCCTGGAC
>JAILMV010000131.1 GCA_024692185.1 Bacteroidales bacterium
TCCCTCTTCCGTTCTTCGGAAGGGGAGCCTCCCCGAATAAACAAGCTCGGTTCCAAGACCTGGGCCACCCTCAAGGCCAACGCCAAGCGCAAGGTCAAGGACATAGCCAAGGACCTCATCCAGCTCTACGCCAAGCGCCGCGCCACCAAGGGCTTCGCTTTTTCGGCGGATACCTACCTGCAGGACGAGCTCGAGACCTCCTTTATGTTCGAGGATACCCCCGACCAGGAAGCGGCCACCATCGCCGTCAAACGCGATATGGAGGATAGTTGTCCTATGGACCGCCTGGTGTGCGGCGACGTGGGTTTCGGAAAGACGGAAATCGCCATCCGCGCCGCATTCAAGGCCGTTACCGACGGCAAGCAGGTGGCGGTGCTGGTGCCTACCACCATACTCGCCCTGCAGCATTTCAACACCTTTACCTCGCGCCTGGCGAACTTCCCCTGCACCATCGACTACGTCAGCCGCCTGCGCACCGCAAAGCAGATATCCGACATTCGCAAAAGGGTAAAGGACGGCACCCTCGACATAATAATTGGCACCCACAAGATACTGGGAGGAGGTTTCGATTTCAAGGACCTGGGCCTGCTGATAATCGACGAGGAGCAGAAATTCGGCGTCAGCGCCAAGGAAAAACTCCGCCAGTTCAAGGCTTCGGTAGATACCCTCACGCTCACCGCCACCCCTATCCCCCGTACCCTGCAGTTTTCGCTGCTGGGCGCCCGCGACCTCAGCATAATCAACACCCCTCCGCCCAACCGCATCCCGGTACAGACCGAAATCATACTCTTCGAGGAATCCGAGATAAAGAGCATCATCAACTACGAACTCAACCGCGGCGGGCAGGTATTCTTCCTGCACAACAAGGTCGAGGAACTCCCCCATATCGAGAAAATCCTCCACCGCCTGGTGCCGGATGCCAAGATCTGCACGGCCCACGGGCAGATGGAGGCCAAGGCCCTCGAGGACAGGATGCTATCCTTCATCCGGGGGGATTACGACATACTGCTCTGCACCACCATCATCGAAAACGGGCTGGACATCCCGAACGCGAACACCATCATAATCAACCAGGCCCAGAACATAGGACTGAGCGATCTTCACCAGCTGAGGGGCCGCGTCGGACGCTCGAACCGCAAGGCCTTCTGCTACCTCATCGTGCCTCCCCTCGCCTCGGTTACGGAAGATGCGCGCCGGCGCCTCCGGGCCATCGAGGAGTTCTCCGATCTGGGCAGCGGATTCAATATCGCAATGCAGGATCTGGACATCCGCGGAGCCGGCAACCTGCTGGGCGCGGAACAGAGCGGATTCATGATGGATATGGGTTACGAGACCTTCCAGAAGGTTATCAACGAAGCTATGGACGAACTCGGCATAGAGACTGGTCAGCGCGTGAATCGAGGTAGGGAGAAATATGTCTCGGACTGCACCATCGAAACCGACCAGGAAGCCCTCATTCCCGACAACTATATCGACATTACCGCGGAGAAAATCCGCATCTACAAACAGCTCGATTCCATGGATTCCGAGAAGGATCTGGACCGCCTGGCCATGCACCTTACCGACCGCTTCGGCCGCATCCCCCAGGAGGTCGCCGACCTCTTTACCGTGGTCAAGATACGCAACCTCGGAATGCGCCTCGGCTTCGAGAAGATAATAGTCAAGAACGGGATGTGCATCTGCTGGTTCGTATCCCTCGAAAACTCCCCTTATTTCAAGTCGGACGTGTTCGAAAAGATACTCGCCACGGTGTCGTCCGGCAGCACTCCTTTCGTGCTCAAGCAGAGCGAGAAAAAGCTCAAGCTGGTGGCCCACGGAGTGGATGGATTGCAAGGAGCGTTCACAATCTTGAATAAATTAGGATAAATTCGTATCTTTGCAATCTTTGAAATCATTTTGAAGTGGCAAATCTGCTCATAGAAGTTGGAAATACGGCTCTCAAGGCCGCCTGGGCCGAGGGAATGACTCTCGGTAAGGCTTTCCGTTTCCAGGGAGAGAAGGTGATGGATTTCATCCTTTCCCTCACCGAAAAGGAAAAACCCGAGGTTATGGCAGTGGTTTCCGCCAAGCCGGTCACTCCCGAGGAGGAGGCCGCTCTGAAGCGTGAATGCCGCCACCTGATGATATTGGACAGCGCCCACCCGGACATCCTCCAGCGCTACGATCTTCCCGACTATCTGTCCTACGACCGTGCCGCCTCGCTGCTCGCAGTGCGCTATCTGTTCAAGGGAAAACCCTGTATAGTGTTCGATTTCGGCACTACCCTGACCATCGACCTCACCGGCGAGGACGGGCAGTATCACGGCGGGAACGTATCTCCCGGACTGCTTACCCGTTTCAAGTCCCTGAGCCGTTATTCGAAGAGTCTGCCGCTGATGAACATCCCCAACCGCACCCCCCGCGAGGGCAACTCCCTGGAGTCCTCCATCGAGTCCGGAGTGGTTTCGGGCATAATGTTTGAAATTGAAGGCTATATCCGCCGGCATCCGGGACATGTAGTGGTATTCACCGGCGGGGATGCCGCATATTTTGCCAAGCGTATGAAGCAGTCCCTGTTCATCGTGAGCAATCTGGTTCAGTTGGGCCTGGCGCTTATAACAGACGATTATGTTGAAAAGAATATTCAGTAGAACCTTCCTCCTGGCAGTCCTCGTTTCGGCCGGCAGCCTTGCACACGCCCAATCCGGGGAATATCTGTCCTACACACCCTACTCCATCTTCGGAATCGGGGACCTTGCCCAGCAGGGATCCGCCTACAACCGCAGCATGGGCGGAGTCGGCGTGGCTTCGAGGAACGTGCGCTATCTGAATTCCCTCAATCCTGCGGCCGTTACCGCCAGGGATTCCCTCTCCTTCCTGCTGGATTTCTCGGTAGTGAACAGCAATACCCTCTACAAGCAGGGAGGCAGCAGTTCCGCCAAGAACATCACCAACCTCGGCAGCATGGCCGTTTCCTTCCCCATCTGGGGTACTACAGCCGTAATGCTGGGAATATCTCCCTACAGCAGCTGCGGCTACAGCTACAAGGTCAAGGAGACCGATCCCGCCGTGCTGGCCGCCAACGGGAACATAACTTACTACGATTATGGGCAGGGCAATCTCTACCGTCTCTACGGCGGGCTGGGACACGCCATCACCAAGAGCCTTTCGGTAGGTGCCGAGGTGGATTACATCTTCGGAAATACCGGAAAATACTTTACCGAGACTTTCTCCAAGAGCGGAGTGAATACGGTAGAGGACTTCTACAAGATGACCCTGCACGCATTCACCGGCAAGTTCGGTGCGCAGTACGAGCAGAAGCTTTGGGGAGATACCAAGCTCGGTCTGGGTGCAACCTACACCCTCGGGACCAATCTCCGCGGTATGGTGGACTACACCCACAATTCCGTGGGCAGCGTGGAAACCGTGACCGTATCTTCCAGCTCCGACACCCTCTCCAATAATCTCGGGCAGGTCCGCCTGGCCGGAGAGCTGGCCCTGGGAGTCAGCCTGAACTTCGACGAGAGGCTGCGGGTGGAACTGGATTATGCCCGCGCAGACTGGAGCAAGACCGGAATGGGTACGGTAGATGGATTCGCCGTTACCAATTCCACCCTTCCCTTCAGCGCGAACGTCCGCCAGAGCTTCCGCGCAGGAATGGAATTTACCCCCGACAGATACAACATACGCTACTATTCAAGGCGTATTTCGTACCGCGCAGGGGCCTATTACAATAACGAGTATTACAAGGTCGCAGGCAGCGAAATCAACAATTTCGGCATCACTTTAGGAGCAACCCTTCCGGTTTTCCGCTGGTATAACGGGCTTTCCATAGCGGTGGACCTGGGGCAGAGAGGAACGACGGATTCGTCGCTGATCAGGGAAAGATACGCACGCATAAGCGTCGGTCTCAACCTCCACGACATCTGGTTCCAGAAACGTAGATATGAATAATAGTAGTTACAGTGATATGAAAAAAATTATTCTAGCAGCAATGACCATTCTGATGGTCTTCGCAGGGGTGAGTGCCCGTGCGCAGGGAAAGTGGGGTGCAGACAGTGCCAACTGCATCAAGTATCTTTCCTTCTATGATGATTCTTACAAGGCAAAGGATTATGACCGTGCCACCGTCAACTGGCGCAAGGCCTATGCTTCCTGCCCTCACGGGGCACGCCAGACCATGCTGGTCCAGGGAACCACCCTGGTGCGTAAGCTCATCAACAAGAATAAGAACAATCCCGAGTACCGCAAGGCTCTGATAGATACCCTCATCACCCTCCACGACGAGCGTGCCCAGTACTTCCCCAAGTACGCTGTTACCTCGCTCAACAACAAGGGTGTGGATATCGTCAATTACCTCGGCGAGAATAAGAAAGTAGTCTTTGAAGGACTGAACGAGATCATCGAGGCCAACGGTGCCAAGACTACTCCCAGCCTCTTCATTCAGGACCTGAATGCCGCCATCGAGCTTTATCAGAACGGTGTTCTTTCCGCAGAGGACGTCATCAACACATATCAGAAGAACGTCGATCTCCTGGACAAGGCAAATGCCAAGAATGCAACCGAGGCAGAGCAGAACCAGAAGACCAAGACCGACCTCGAGAGCCTCTTCATCACCAGCAAGGTGGCCAACTGCGACGATCTCATCGCCCTCTTCACCCCTCGCTACGAGGCCAATTCCGAGGATCTCGACCTGGTTTCCAACATCGTGAAGATGCTCAGCATCACCGAGGATTGCCAGGATAACGACCTCTTCCTGAATGCCGTCACCTCAATGTACAAGCTGAATCCTTCCTACAATTCCGCATACTATCTCTATCGCCTGAATGCCTCCAGGGGCAACGTGGACGATGCTGTCAAGTATGTGGACGAGGCCATCGCCTATGAGGAATCCGACGCCAAGACCGACGGCGGCTACAGCTTCGAGGCTGCTACCTTCTGCTTCAAGAACGGAAGGCTCGCAAAGGCTTACAACTATGCCCAGAACGCTCTTGCCCTCGACGAGACCCTCGCCGGCAAGGCCTACTTCCTGATGGGCCAGATCTGGGGTTCCACCTCCTGCGGTGGGGACGAGGTCGAGAAGCGCGCCCATTACTGGGTTGCCGTCGATTACCTCATCAAGGCAAGGAATGCTGACGAGACTCTCGCAGAGGATGCGAACAGGGCCATCAGCTCCTACTCCATCTACTTCCCCGAGGCCGCCGAAGCATTCATGTACAATGTTACCGACGGTCAGAGCTACAGGGTGGTCTGCAATGGCATGAGCGCCACCACCACCGTCCGTACCAGGAAGTAATCCCGGGTGAAAGCGGCAAGGTTTAATACCGGACCTATTTGGATAGCTGTCGTTATTGCGGCGGCTATCCTCGTTGTTTCCTGTGGCAACAAGATGGCCAAGGCAGAGGCCTTGAACCTCAAGGAAGCCCCCATCCAGACCATCGACGACATGTTCGCCGTGCAGACCCGCAACGGGCTCGTGGTGATGCGCGTGGAGGCCTCGGTGATGGAGCGCTACGACAATGACAGCACCTCTTTCGAGACCTTCCCCAAGGGAATCGCCATCTACGGCTATTCCGACGAGGGCCTGCTGGAGACCATCATAGTCTCGGACGATGGCCGCCATCTGACCTACAAGAAGAACAAGGAAGAGCATTGGGAGGCCTTCGGGAACGTGGTCATCCACAATGTGCTGAAGCAGGAGACGATGGAAACGGATACTATCTACTGGAACCAGGCGAAGAATGAAATCTACACCGATTGCTATGTGAAGATGTATTCCCCGCAGGGTTTCCTCCAAGGCTATGGGATGCGTTCCGACGACCATGCCCGCAATGCCATCCTGCTGGAGCCCTTCAACGGATATGGTTATACCGTGAGGGACAGCAGTGTAGTGGTCATCGATTCCGTTAATTTTATAGGCCCTTTAATCAAAAAGTTGAGATAAATTTACTACCTTTGCAGGCTTATTTGAATTTAATTAATAAAAACTATAAACTGAAATGGCGGTTCTTGAAAAAATTCGCGTTAAGTTCGGGCTTGCGATATCCATTATCATCGCACTGGCCCTTTTATCTTTCATTATAGACCCTACCACCCTTGAATCCGCGCTGCATTCCATGTCCAGCAAGTACGACGTGGGTCAGATCGCAGGAAAGGCAGTTCCCTATACCGACTTCCTCGAGGATGTGGAAAGGTACACCCAGATCAACGAGATCATCACCGGATCCAGCGTCCAGGACGAGAATACCCAGAAGCAGATCCGCGATGCCGCTTGGCAGGAGCTTGTGGACAAGTACATGTTCATCAAGAACGCCAAGGCAGCAGGCATCACCGTCGGCAAGGCCGAACTGGTAGATCTCACCACCGGTACCAACCTTTCTCCCGTGATGGCAGGCAACCCCGCATTCATGGATGAGTCCGGCAACTTCTCCGCCGAGCGCGTCCGCGATTTCGTGGCCCAGATTCCTTCCGACGAGAGCGGCCGTCTGCAGCTCTACTGGAACTATCTGCAGAATTCGGTGAATACCCAGCAGTACTATGCCAAGTACGGCAGCATCTTCACCGCATCTACCTACCAGAATGCCCTCGAGAAGAAGCTGGTCATCGACCAGAACAACGCTACTGCCAACGTGGATTACGTCTATGTGAACTATCCTTTCGAGAAGGACAGCACCATCACCGTGTCCAAGTCCGAGATCAAGAAGTTCTACAAGGATCACGAGTCCTTCTACGAGCAGGCCGCCAGCCGCGATATCGAGTATGTGGTATTCGAGGTCGTTCCCTCCGCAGAGGATATCTCCGCTACCAACGATGAGTTCGCAGAGGCCTACGCCAAGTTCGCCGATGCCGACAATATGAAGACCTTCCTCCTCAAGAACTCCGACCGCCAGCTGAACAACTACTGGTACAAGGCCGGTGAGCTCAACAGCATCAACAAGGAGGTCAATGACTTCGTGTTCGGAGGCAAGGGCAGCGTATCTCCCATCATCTCCGAAGGTGAGACCTTCTATGCCGTCCGCGTGATGGATTCCAAGCCCATCGCCGACTCCGCATATGTGAAGCACATCCTTCTCCAGGGCACCAACGCCAATAAGACTGCCGACAGCCTCGTGACCGTGCTCCGCAAGGGCGCCAGCTTCTCCGGCCTCGCAGCCGAGTTCTCCGTCGATCAGAACTCCGCCGCCGATGGTGAGCTCGGAAACATCGGTTGGATGACCCAGACCTACATGATCCCCGGTTTCGAGGGCGTCATCACCGCTGCCGTCAACCAGCCCATGGTCATCAAGACCCAGTATGGCACCCATGTGGTCGTGGTCAGCAAGAAGACCGCTCCTATCGTGAAGAAGCAGGTTGCCATCCTCGAGAAGACCGCCGTCGCCAGCAAGGCTACCACCAACGAGATCTACTCCCGCGCCAACAAGTTCGCAACCATCTCCAACAAGACTGCAGCAGGTTATGCCGCAGCTGTGGATACAATGAAGGTTTACTCTCACAAGATGAACATCTCCGAGGCTACCTCCAACTACGGAGCCATCGAGAATGCAAAGGAAGTTACCCGCTGGGCCTTCGACAACAAGGTGGGCAAGGCTTCCAACATCATCACCGTGAACAACAAGTACTTCTTCATCGCCTGCCTGAACGGCATCCACAAAGAGGGTGTGAAGCCCATCGAGGAGGTTTCTTTCCAGATCGAGAATCTGCTTTATACGCAGAAGCTCGCCGAGGCTAAGAAGGCCGAGTTGGCTGCCCAGATGGAAGGCTGCAACAGCATCCAGGAACTTGCCGAGAAGATTGGTGCCAGCGTTACCAACGAGGCCAGCCTGAGCCTTGCTCCTATGAGCGGCCGCGGCAATGACCCCGCACTCGCCGGTGCAGTGTTCTGCGCAGAACAGGGCAAACTCTCCGGCCCCGTCGCCGGTGCTATCGGAACCTACGCTTTCGTTGTGAACAGCAAAGAAGCCGGCTCCTTCTACACCGAAGATGACGCCGCAATGTTCGGCCAGCGCAAAGCCCAGTACAACGCCCAGGGCATCCTCCCCACCATGTCCGCCAACGGCGTGGTCAAGGACAACCGCGCAAGGTTCTTCTAGTAGCGCAAGGCTGCAGTCTCGCGCATGGCTGCAGTCTCGCTCATGGCGCTCAGTAACGCGCTACCCACGCGATAGCAGCTTACTAGTCGCTACAGACAGATAAATAAAAAGCCGGTCAGAAACTATTCTGTCCGGCTTTTCTGTTCCTTATAGGCTCCCCGCCACACCCTTTTCTCTTGCGCGGATACGCCATAGCTCCCACTAGTCGTCGCCCCCACTCGTCCTCGCCCCGGCTAGCCATCGCTCCCACTCGTCCTCGCCCCGGCCGAAACGATTAGAATCGTTTTTACAGCAATCCCTTTCCTGCGGCTCTCTGTGGCACATCCCTGTAAAAAACACCCCTTTTCAAAGGCCTTATTTTACACCTATCCCCTCTGGAAGTCCCTCAGTGGCATGGTAGTGTAAAAGATTTGCGGAAAACAACCACCCTCTTCCCGGAAATGAGGTGAATCACCGTCCGGCCGGTGAGTCCAGCCCATGGCGGAACTCCGCTCGGACGCTTGCAGCGGCCTCGCTCCGGCCCCTCATTTTGTCAGGGGCTCCGCCCCTAACGTACCCTGCGGCTCCCGGGCTACCGACATCGCCCTTCAGGCTCCGTCCCGCCCTCCGCCGGGCACTCTGAGGAGTGCCTGTTAAGGCTCGGGGGTGGACAGGCCCGCCATGGGCTGGCTCCCGGCCGAACCGCAACCTCTCACGGTTTTCGCACTACCACATAGCATTTCTGTTCTGCCTTTCCTCCCTTTCTCCTCATTTTTCTCCCGTTCACTCCCGGTTTTGCCAAATCTATTACCACGAATCGGCCTCCCAGGGCTGTTTTTGGTAAAACACCGTATGATTTCCCGGGTTTTTTACCACAAAACGGCATTTCAAAGGGGTTTTTGGTAAAAGACTTTTTGCCGCCGAAAAGATTATTACCATAATTCGGCCTCTCAAGCCACTTTTTGGTAAAAGCCCTCCCGTACGGCCGGGGTGTGGAGCCAAGTCGGGCAAGGTGTTGCTGGCGAATCGGCCGCAGAACCCCATTCAGTGGGCAAGGTCTAATCGGAGGGGCGGGACCTTGCCCGCAAATCGGCCTCCCAGGTAGTTCTGGTGGGCAAGGTCCCAGGGGGTGTGGGGAGACCTTGCCCGCTGGGGCGCGCTTAGAAGGCGATGGCGAGGCGAGGCGAGTGAGGGGTGCGCCCCCGCCCCACATCCCCGCCCCACATCCCCGCCCACGCCCGCCCCACGCTCGCACCCAAAAAAAGAAGCCGCCCAACCAGCGACTTCTTTCCTCGTATATGTTGTATAGTTTATTGCTGATCGCAAACGATCAGGATATTTCCACTTTGAGGCCCTTGGAGAACGAGAGGACCGTATCTACCGTAGAGGCATAGTCCTTCTGCTTTATCTTGAGCTCGAACACCGCCACGCCGTCAGTGAGGGTAAAACTCGCGACTTCGGCACCGCTGTCCTTGAGCATCTTCATCATATTCACCAGCTCCTCGTTCTTCACGGGAGATAGCGTGATCGACAGTTCCTTGACCCCGTGCCAGCGGGTTACGAAATGCATAGCCTCGAGCACGATGATCGTCATCAAGGTAGCGGCAATTGCCACTGAATACATTGCCGCGCCGCAGCTCAGGCCAATAGCCGCCGCGACCCAGAGGCCGGCAGCCGTAGTCACGCCGCGGATGGCATTTTTCTGGAAGATTATGACGCCAGCGCCGATGAAACCGATACCGGATACCACCTGCGCCGCCACTCGTGCGGCATCGAAACGGCCGCTGAATGCGAACTGCGAAATAACCATGAACAATGCGCTTCCCAGCGCTACGATGAAGTGCGTGCGCACACCCGCTTCCTTGGCCCTGAACTCTCTCTCGAAACCAATCAGGCCGCCCAGGAGGCCGGCAATGAATATCCTAAGTATGAAATCCCACTCAATAGTCATAATACTTCTAATCTAATAAATTACTAACTAAAATAATCCCGGTGTAATCTGCAGCCACTTCAGCACCGTCTGGCCGAACAAAAGTATCAGCAGCCAGGAGAAGGTCATCATTGTGATGCCGTACTTGAATGCGTCGGTAAGGCTGTATTGGTTCGTGTTGTAGAGCAGTGCGGCCGGCTTGCTGTTGAAGGGCAGCACATAGCAGTGTTCGATCAGCATCGCCACCGGCAGGGAGAGGCTCATAGGAGGGAAGTTGAACCTCGACTCCACGCCCAGCGCTATGGGCACGAACACCATAGTACGGATGGTCTTGCTCTGGAAGACCAATCCGGAATACATCATAAGGAAGGTCAGTATCACATAGAGCACCCAGTACGGGGTCCCGGAGGATATCCCCATGGAATCGAATGCCGCGTTGACCATGGTATTCGGCAGGTCGGTGGCGTTCAGGCCGCTGCCGAGGGTATAGGCACCGGCGGAGAAGAGCATCAGGTGCCAGGGGATGTCCACGTCGTTCCATTTCACCACTCCTATCCCCGGAATCAGGGCCAGGATGGCGCCCAGCAGAGCCACGATGGTCTCATCTATATTATGGAAGGTTCCCTTCGTGACCCAGAGGAAGAGCACGATGCAGAAGATGATCACGGCCCTCCATTCCTGTCCGCTCATCTTCCCCATTGCGTCCAGCTCCTTCTTCAGGCGCTCGATTCCTCCCTCGATCTGGGGTTTCTGCTCCTCCTTCTTCATAGGGAAGAAGACGTAGATTCCGAGCAGCAGGCCCACCACCAGGATGATGATGCTCATGGGCCCGACCGCTACCAGCCAGTCGGCATAGCCGAAGTCGCAGGAGCCCACGAAGCCGGCGATTAGGGAGATGGCCAGCAGATGCGCTCCGCTGCCCGTATAGAAGGCGTTTGCGCCGATGTTGACCTGGAAGAGGTTCTGGATTACCAGGTTGCGCCCGAAGTTGTTCCTATGGCCGTCCGAGGCGCCGTAGATGGCACAGATGACCATGAAGATGGGCAGCATGATGGTGGCCTTGACGGTGGTGGCGGAGATGAAGGCGGAGAGTACCAGGTTGATGGCCAGGAAACTCCAGAGAACGCCCTTCGCGCTCTTGCCGAACTTGATCACGAAGGCCAGGGCCAGTCGCTTGGCGAACTGGGTCTTGACCAGCATCGAGGCCAGCACGAAGCTGAGGATGTTCAGCCACATCACCGGATGTCCCAGCTGCGCCAGGGCTACCTTCTGCGTGGTAACGTTGAACAGCACCACGCCCAGAATGAGGATCAGCGAGGTCAGGTAATTCGGCAGAGCCTCGGTAATCCACAGTATCAGACTGGCCGCGAACAGGGCCAGCATAGCGTAGTTTGCACGGATAAAACCATCGAGCCCGAGCTCGGCGAGGCGCTTCTGCGCCGTCGCCGCCAGGCCCGATGTATCCAAGTTGTCGATGAAGCTGAAGTGGCAGAACCAACAGATCCAGACGAAGACGATGATGGCCAGGGGGCCGCCCAGGCGGGCCAGCCAGACCTCCAGCTTCGACTTCTGCATTTTGGGCAGTTTCTCAACCTTGTAGTTGTTCATGTCCAGCGGATCGAATTTCACCGCCTCCGTCTTGATTTCTGTTGCCATAGTCACGAATTACTTCCAGTTCTTATAGGGGTTCTTCATCAACATCGAGTTGAAGTACTTGGGGTCGCCGGTAACCTCTTCGCCGAGCCAAGCGGGCTTGTCGAAGGGTTCGTTCTCGTCGGCAAGCTCCACTTCGGCGACGGTAAGGCCGTCGTTGTCGCCGTAGAACTCGTCAACTTCCCAAGTATGCTTGCCGTCCGTGTTCTTCACGAGATAGCGGGTCTTGTCGATCACGCCCGGTTCTGCGAGCTCCAGGAGGGACTTGACCTCTTCGACGGGGATTTCCTTCTCCCACTCGAAACGGGCCGCTCCTGAGGCGTTTCCGATGCCCTTGACGGTGATGAAACCTTTCTCGCCCTTCACGCGGACGCGCACGGTGCGCTCAGGCACGCTGCTGAGGTAACCCTGGGTAATGCGGGTAGCTTTGAAGGCCTCTGCCTTGAAGTCGCCATTGACCAAGAATTTCTTTTCTATTTCCTGTGCCATATCCTATTCGTTTGCAAGAGGTTTGTCGCTCATCCCGATCACACGCTTGATGGCCTGCAGGTAGTTGATGTTCTCAACACCCTCGAGACCGCAGTCTGCGATGGTCTTCTTGATATCTTCGATTTCGGTGGATTCGGAGTTGATGGTAACCACCTTTGCGCCGTTGATGAGCACGTTGCCCACCTCGCAGATGGTGTTGTTGACCATATATCCGAAGCGCTGCTTATGCACGCGGACTGCCGCCAGGTCAGGGCAGGCCTTCACCATTGCGATGAATTCCTCGTAAGTATAAGTGTCCTTCTTGAGTTCGGGCATCTCCACCATGAAGGCAGGGAAGACTTCCTTCTCGAGAACCTCGCGGGAGATGGGGAATTCGCCCTTCATCAGGGGGTTCCACTGCTCCAGACCATCTACGGACTGTACGAAGGTCTTGATGTCCATCTTTCCGTCGCGGATCTTGGTGTTGTTGATGTCGTTCTTGGCCGAGATGATGTAGATCTCGTCGCTGCTGCGTTCCCAAACCTTCTCAGGCACCGGAACGGAGAGGCGTGCCATTCTCTTGTGAGCTTCGCAGAAGCACTGACCGAAGCTGCGGAATTCGAAGCGAGGTTTGCTGATCTCGCCGATTTTAAGTTCTGCCATATTTTGATGTTTTGTTAAAAGGTTCTCTTTTACTGAAGGCCCTCGACTGCTTTAGTCGTGTTGTTTTCATTGGCTGCGCCCGGAGTGGCTGCGGTATGATACCAGGAACCGGTTCCATCGGGAACGCGGCTGTAGGATGCGGTAGCGGCTTCCTTGCACTCTACGAGGTTGAAGTCGTCCACGCAGTTGCCTGAGGGGTTGAATAGCTGGATCCTGACGGCCTTCTTTGCGGAAAGACCGGAATGGAATACGAGGTTCTCGTCATATCCTTCCTGATCCCCGCCGGTGACTACCACATCCTCGCTATAGAGGAGTAGAAGTTCTCCGGCCTTGAGGGTCTGGCCCTTGACTGCAGTCCAGGTAGCGGTCTCGCCACCGTCCTTGGTGATGAACATGCCTTCGAGGTCGACATCGGAGCCGCCGGTGTTGATGAGTTCGATGAACTTGGTCTTGCCGTTGAGCTCGTTGAGGTGGATGGCCGCATAGTTGGGAGGAGTTACGCCTACGGTATATTTGGTGGTGGCGGAAGTGGTCTCTCCCTCATCCGTAGCGGCAACTATATAGTAGGAAACCTCGGTGCCCATCTCATATGCGGGGATGGTAGCGGTGTAAACATTATTGGAACCGGCGGTCATGCTTGCCGAAGTCTCGGCGGCCTTGCCTGCGGTATAGTAGAGATTTACGGACTTGATGTCCACGAAAGCAGTTACGGTAGCGCTGACCTCTACGGTAGTAGCGGCATCGTATGCATAAGTGTTAGTCACGTCACTGATGGAAGCATAAGGATAGATGCTATCCTCTACACAAGCGGAAAAGGCCAGTACTGCGGCCAATGATAGTATAAATAACTTTTTCATAATTCATCCAATTTAGAAGTCAATTTCGAAACGGACACCAAGCATGTGGTAATCCACGCCGGCCTTTCCGGACTCGGCGACAACCTTGGAGTAATCCTTGGTGGGGGCACCGGTGGCATCATTGCCGACATAGAGCTTACCCTTGCCGTTTGCATAACGGTCGTTGTTGTTGAACTGATAGTTGAGCATGATCTTCACGTTGTCGTTCACGTGCCAGTTCACGCCGAGAGTGTAGGCCTCGGCAGCGCCGCCATAGACATTGCCGTCGTTGAGGTCCATGTTCTCGTAGCGGGCGCAGAGCTCGATATCGCCCCACTTCTGTCCGCGATCGACCTTGGTGTACTTGCCGCCTCTGGAGTCATACTGCTGCTTGCCGCCGAAGAGGAGGTAGCCTGCCTGGACATACCATCCGCCGAAATGCTTGGTGGAAGGATCGGCTGCATCTGCCTTGAAGAACACGTTGTCGCCGATGTATGCGGCCTCATAACGGAGTCCGTTCCAATGGCCGGCGAGTTCTGCGGTCCAGAGAAGGTTGTGGTCGTAACCGAGGAGGTTGTCGGTGTCCAGATACTTCTTGCGGTTGATGCTGGTAGAGTTGCGGGCGCTTGCGCGGTAGGTTCCCCAGTCACCGGGATCCACGCTGGTAAGAGCGGTGCGGTAGGATGCTGCTCCGCCGATGTGCAGGCTGGCGTTCTCTTTCTTGTAGAGGGGACGGAAGATTACTTTACCGGTGAGGGAGTATCCGTTGCTGCGGCCGTAATCCTTGTTGTTGTCCTGGATGTAGCCGATTTCCTCTGCGCCTG
The DNA here is from genome assembly GCA_024692185.1 of Bacteroidales bacterium. GTDB lineage: Bacteria > Bacteroidota > Bacteroidia > Bacteroidales > UBA932 > Cryptobacteroides. The sequence goes on from JAILMV010000131.1 coordinate 14,423, forward strand.
CAATCTCATTGGTGAAAGCACCTGCGGATGCCCACAGCCAATCGTTTGCATACTTGGCGTTGATGCCGAGGTGGCGGGAAGGGGCGAGGCCGCAAACCATAGGCCTCTCCATGAACTGGAGGTAGCGGCTGGTGGTGTTGCGCTGGATGGAGAAGTTCTCTTTGAAGTTACCTGCCTGGAGTTCCCAGTTGGTGAGGCCGGTATAGCGGACGATAGCGTCCTTGAGCTCGACCAGACCATCTGCGAGGTCCATATCGAATTCTCCGTACCAATCTTTGTTTATCTGACCCTTGACGGCGAAACGGGCGCGGCGGATGGAGGTACCGTTACCGATGGGGTCGGCATAGTCGGGAGCACCGAAGAAAACGACTCCGTCAACCTGGGTACGCACGTCGAACCAGAACTTGTAACCGCTCTTGGGCGATTCGAAAACCAGGATACCATCCTGTGCTTCGACGTCGAGGACGTCGGACTCGACAGCCACGCCGTACTGATTGTACTTGACTGCCTTCTGGGCGTTGACTGCCGTTACTGCCAGCAGTGAAATCGCCAATGCAAATAATACTTTACGCATAGTTAATAATTAAATGGTTGTAAGTTAAATTGTCTTTATGAAGTTTATAAGGTTTTCGCTCCTCTTCAGGCCCAGCTTGGCCCTCAGGCGGGAGCGGTTTATTTCTGCACTCTTCGGGGTAATGTTCATCAGCGAAGCTATGTACTTGCTGCTGAAGCCCTGCCTCAGCAGGTTCGTGAGCTTGCGCTCGTTATCGGTGAGGTTGGGGAAACGCTGCCTCAGCCTCATGTTGAAGTCCTCGTTCAGGACCTCGCTCCGGGCGTAGAAATCGTTCATCTCCCGGGTAAAATACATCCTCTCGCGCAGCGACCCTAGCAGGGCGTCCATGGCCTGGTCCTTGGCGGGACCGGCTTCCATGGCGCGCACGTCCGCAAGTTCGCCGTACACCTTCTCCATGAATTCCTTCTGGTCGCTCACGCCCACGGCGAAGTCCACCAGCTCCTTGCGCTTGAGGTCCAGCTTGCTGCGCAGGTCGCGCTCGGTCATCTCCGCCTTCACCTCGAGGGCGGACAGGGACTTCTGCGTGCTGTACATCTGCTGCTCGCGGCTGCGGACCATCTGCCTGCTGGCGCTGATCCGGCTTTCCCTGCGGCGGAAGAAGAACATCCCTCCCACCACCAGGGCTATCCCCAGCACAACCATCGAGCCGAGCGTACCCCCGTTCAGAACCATCCCCAGGCAATAGGCGGCCATCAGGGCCAGCGCCGGCGACAGCAGCATCGCGATTCCTCCCTTCAGCAGCTCTCCGCCGTCCACCAGGGCGCGCTGGCGCACCAGGCTGATGCCCAGCAGTGCGGACAGATAAAGGGTCCCTGCGGGCAGAGGAGTGGCCCCCAGGCCGATTTCTGCGGGCAGAGGGGAGGAGAAGAAGGCGAAGCACAGGGTCATCGCCAGCATCAAGGAAAGTATGGTAACGGAATTGGTGTCCAGTTCGTAATCCGCGATGGTCCATTTTGCGCGGATGGACCTGCCGCGCACTATCAGCCAGCCCAGCAGGGCGCAGACCACGACAATGCCGGCGCTCACATATCCGCCTCCCTGCACCAGGCAGAGGAAAACGGGAGAGTTGTTGTATGCGGCAGATGCCAGCAGCAGCGGGGCGGTCATTGTGGCCACGGTGAGGGCGCGACCCTCCATTACGGCCATATGGGTTTTCCGCTTGCGCAGCCTGAGGGTATGGATGCGGTAGATACCTCCGGCCAGCAGGGCGCAAAGCAGCGGGGCGGCGAGCCAGGAATATAAATAAGGGAGAATCTCCGTGAACCTGGGAGCATCTCCGCTCGAAAGGCCGAGCCCGACCAGGGCGGCCATGAAGGCGAAGGGAACTGCGGGGAAGCGGCTGAACTGCAGCACTGCCAGCACCGCCACCAGGGTGGCGATTCCGACTGGAAGCAGGCTCTTTGCCATAGCGGGCAGCGCCATTTCAAAGGGGCCTTCCAGGGCCGGATAGATGGCCGGAAGCACCAGGCCCGCAAGTATTATAATAGGGGTCAGGATGCGAACACCAATCCTCTCTCCCGCGCCCGAAGCAAGCAGGCTCCCGCCGATGATGGGCAGGTCGCGCCAGGCAAGCAGTCCGGCAACGATCAGAAGGGAGATGATGACGTAGAGTAGATCCATCCTACAGAGCTCGTTTGATTGCCATGACCGAAAGCTGTTCCGCAACCTTTACTGCGGCGTTCGCCAGGTCTTCGATATGCAGGGCGAAATAGCGGAGATGGAACTTCTCGCTGAGTTTGAGGTTGTCCATCTGGTGGAACACCGTCCGCTTAATGGATTGGCTGAGCTTTACGGCCTCCTTGTCGTAGAAATAGACCTGGGCCGTAGTTTCGGCCACGTTGTGGGGCTCGGTGAAGTAGGCCTTGGTGCCGGGAATGCAGCTCTCGACTGCCAGGGAGGCCAGCTCGCTGAGCTTCACGAACTCGCGCCTCAGGTCCTTAGGCACGTTCGGAGCCTCGATTTCGAACTGGACCAGGTCCACGCTGATGATTGAAAGGATGTGGTCCAGGCGCTCGAGGAGGCGCATGATGTCGCCCCTGGAGCGGATGAGGTAACCCCTGGAATAGAGGGTGCTCTCGATCTCCCTGATGCGCGCACCGGCATCGGTCTCGATCTTGGCCATCTTGGCAAGGTTCTCGGCAAAGCCTGCATCTTCCCCGTAAAGGTAATCTTTCACGCCACCTTTGAATACCAGCAGGGCTTCGTCGATGTTATTAAGCAGGGCATCTATGTTCTGCGTCAGCAGAGCAGCCCTTTTCCGTGAAAAAATGTCCGTAATAGCCATAATTGGTCGTTCTTTGCGCGTTATTGGCGGTAAAGATATGCTAAATAGAGTTATTTTCAAAGCCTTGTAGAGAAACGAAAAGGCCCACAACCGCGTTGTAGGCCTCTATGTTAGGGGTGATGTAGAGTTATTGTAGAGTTAATAAAGGGTGTTTCGGAAGGCTTGCCGGGCGTGGGGCATTGGCATCCAGCAGTGTGCCATTCTTGTCAAATAGCATATAACGAGGGATGGTGTTCAGCCTCATCTCCCCCAAAAATGGAGCCTTGGAGTTGATAGACCGATAAGAGAAAGAATGAAGGTCAGGATATAACGATACTGCTTTCTTCCAATCTTCCTCATTCTTGTCGATAGAAATGAAAACAAAGTCGATATCCCTACCCTTGTACTTTTTATGCAGTTCCCTTGCATCAGGCATTAGTGACATGCATGGGCCACACCAGGATGCCCAAAAATCTATATAAACAAGTCGCCCTTTATGCTTTGAGAGCATCTCCTCCAAGGAACATATGCTTCCATCCAAAGCTTGTAATGCCAGCGTTGACTCGATCTCTTTAGATAAGGTGGGTCGTTTGTACAAACTGAAGGTTGTGGAGTCTCCGCTTGCCATCTCATATCGTTCAAGATAATCTCCGCATACAGATGCGTACTGCGGATAGTGGAACATCCATTCCGTTACTCGTTTTAATATTCCCATCCTTGCACTTCGGACAATGGTTGTGTCTTTTTCTGTCTCGTCAAATAATGCTACCAGAGACTCGCTGGATCCGGACATATCTGCGAATATGAAATGGGACACAAAACGGGAAAGACTATCAGAATGCAATATCTCGTTTTTGGAATACTCTTTTTCCCTGAATAAGCGACTATGGAAATATGCGTAGTACCGTTCCTCTATCGTTCCGGCCTTTCTCAGAGAGTCCAATTCGTCCAAGAGTATATTTTTGTAACTATCGTATATGACAGCCAAGGAATCCAAGTTGACATATATGGACCTGCATAGCGGGTCAAGACCCGGGTATCTTTCTCTCAAGCTTTTATCATTAAAATATTCATATGCTCGCTTGAACCGGAATGAAGAAAGGATGGTTTCAATATGATATCCTTCCTTCTGAATGGAGTGTGGAACGGAGTAGGGAAGATTATACACATAGGAAAGGTCTTGATATACAAGACTTACAAGATATGGATGGTGGTCCGCATCATATTTGACAAGAACAGTGTCGCCACCTTTCAATAGATAATAACGATGCTCTTCGCATTGATACAGGTGCATTATTTCCGCATATCCGTCAAATGTTGGTATGCTTATAGTGTCTCCTCTATCCTTTGGCTCATACCAGGAAAACACTCCGTCTTCATCCATAAAAGAAAGTGTATGAAACAGTGTCGCTCTATGGCCTCCGAGCGAAAGCCTGTCGGTCGATCGGTTATTAGGACAGTTTTCGAATATGATAACCACTGAGTTTTCGTCCGAGCTACTACGGCAATCGCGTCCCCCGCAAGATAGAAGGAACAGCAAAGATGCGAATAACAGTTTAGGAAGCAAAGCTCTCATATCTCAAATGTACTAATTATTCATTAAATGCAAAATATATATTAACCTTTGGTTAATTACAAAAAGTTAATTAGCTTTGTGGTGTTTGAAAAAGTGGAATTATGGTAAAGAATCCGTTCATATTGGCACCGTACGTTTCCAAGGAGCTGTTTTGCGACAGGAAGGAGGAGATGTCTAACATCCTTCAGTACCTGCGGAACGGCCGAAATATTACGCTGATTTCGCCTCGCCGCCTTGGTAAAACCGGCCTCATATATAGGGTTTTCGACGAAATAAAGACAGGTGGTGCGGAATTCGACACCATCTATGTAGATATCAGCGCCACCCAGTCGATCGACGATTTCATCAAAGTCTTTGCACAGGCCGTTGTCGCGGCCCTCGGGCACCGCAGCCGGATAGCGTCTTTTTTCTCTGCACTGGGTGGGCTTCGCCCCCTCCTGAGCTACGATTCCATTTCCGGTTCCCCGGAACTGACAATTACTTACAGGAATGAGGAAGAAAAGCCTGCCACCTTGAGCAATATTCTGTCATTCCTGGAAAAGAACAGGAAACCGGTAGTGGTAGCTATAGACGAATTCCAGCAGATTCGGGAATATGAAGGCATCAATATGGAAGCTGTCCTGCGCAGTCATATCCAGAAGCTGATCAACGTCCGTTTCATCTTC
>JAILMV010000145.1 GCA_024692185.1 Bacteroidales bacterium
TACCTCCGATGACGGTAAATTCCTATTCACGGAGACGGTTACTGCAAAGGCTTATGAAGATGAAACCTACACCTTCACGAATCTTGCAGGCATCGATGCCGAGTCCGTGAAGATGGTCTTCGACTTCGGTGGCAATGCAGATAATACCGAGATATCCATCAGTGAGATCATTCTTCAGGAGCACAGTGATTCAGGGGCCGGGGGTTCCGGTGCAGAAGGAAAGGAAATCTGGCCCTCTGACAATGATTATACTATCAGCTATTATTATGCACCTGGTTGGTCTCCGATAGCAGATCCTGCCTGCAATGCCAGCGGAGGCAAGTTCACCTGGACCCTGCCTTCTGCTACTACCGACCAGTGGCAGGCCCAAGTGTTGATGGTGCCTAATACGGCCGTTGCCGTAAGTGCAGAAAAGAAGTACGATTTTGCCTGCACCCTCGAATCATCCACGGCAATTGCCAATGTGACCGTAAAGGTCCATAAGCTGAACGACGACGGCACCCCGGATGACGGCACTTTCCTCTTCACTGAGAATATTGCGTTGGAACCTTATACCGAAAAAGTGGTAACTTTGACGGATAAGAACGGTTTTGATGCAAAAAATGTCCGTCTGGTGCTTGATTTCGGAGGCAATCCGGATAATACCGAAGTGTCCATTTCCGGAATTTCACTGAAGGAAAAATGAGAAAGATGATTAATATATTCGCTGCCCTTGCGCTGCAGGTTATCCTTACGGTAGCCTGCGGCGACAAGGACATTGCATCTACCGACAATAAGACAATCGAGGTTAGTCCTGCTGCGCTCAGCTGCAATGCTGCAAAAGCCGAACTGCCTCTTAGCATAAAGGCATCTGACTCATTCCAGGTCTTTGCAGCAGATGATTGCGATTGGGTAAGCGTGAATCCTTCCTACAGCAAGGAATCCTCGGCTACGGTCGTGGTCAGCGTGGCGGACAATGTATCGTATAAGGAAAGATCTACCGAGATAACCGTTAAATGCGGGACTACCCGAAAGAAGGTCAGCCTTACCCAGGCAGCCATGGAAAAAGGAGAAATCGATATCCAGGTTCCCGAAGGCTACAGCATGGTATGGAATGACGAATTCGACGAGGGAAGCATTCCCGACGGGAAAAATTGGTGGTATGAGACCGGAGCCGGCGGCTGGGGTAACAATGAGCTCCAGAGCTATGTGGCCTGTACTCAGGACGGCGTCGATCTTGCCAGCATTTCTGCCGGTACCCTTAAGATAAAGGCCCAGAAGATTGGCGGCACGGTCTATTCCATCCGCATGAATACAAAGAAGTATTGGACTTACGGCTGGTTCGAAGCCCGTATCAAGGTGTCGGATGTTCCCGGCTCCTGGCCTGCTTTCTGGATGATGCCTCAGAACTTCAAGACCTGGCCCGGCGACGGGGAAGTGGACATAATGGAATATGCCATATCCACCCAGGGAAAGAATAAAGTATCTTCCAGCATCCACTGCAACAAATACAACCATACCATCGGAACAGGCAAGACTCACGTACAGAGCATCAGCAACGCTGCTTCCGAATTCCACGTATATGCTTGCGAATGGACTGCAGAAGGTTTCAAGTTCTATGTAGATGGTAAACAGCACCACAGTTTTGCCAACGACGGAACCGGTAACTATGATACCTGGCCCTTCTTCAACCCCTTCTACCTCAAGCTGAACCTGGCCTGGGGCGGAAATATGGGTGGCCAGACGGATGAAAGCGGTCTCCCTGCCGTTTATGAAATCGACTATGTGCGAGTATTCCAGAAATAGTCTTCTGGCACTGCTTGCAGTTTTTCTTTTGTCTTGTTCTCCCGACTCTCACAGTTGGGAGAACAATTCTGGTTTCATGCCAGTCATGCCCTCCGAAGAAAAAGAAGATGACGCAGACATAGACGATGGCCTCAGGACTGGCCTGCCTGTCCTCCAGCTACGTACGGAAGGGGGAGCGGACATTGTTTCCAAGGATGATTATCTTGCGGCTGAACTCGAGATATCGGGGGAGAATCAACTGGATAATTTCGGGCCTGTAAGCTGCTCGGTGCGGGGGAGAGGCAATACTACCTGGACCTGGCCCAAGAAACCCTATCTGATCAAACTCGACAGCAAAGCCTCCATTTTCGGTTTTCCTGCCCACAAACGCTGGGTGCTCCTCGCAAATTTCATGGACCGCACACTTATGAGGAACCTGGTTTCGATGAAAGTAGCATCCATGACATCTCTTGCATGGACTCCTTCGTGCAGAAGCGTCGAATTGATGCTCAACGATAAGCATATGGGTACTTATCTGCTCATAGAACAGGTTCGGGTAGACAATGACAGGGTGGATATATCCGAAAACGGTTTCATGCTGGAGTTGGATTTCCACTACGATAACCCTATCCAGTGGAAGGACCATGGTATTCCTTTCTCTGTCAAATATCCTGACAGTGATGAAATCAAGCCGGCGCAGGTTCAGGAAATCAAAGACTATATCGCTGCCGTTTCAAACATTATCTACGGCGCGGATTTCAAGGACCCGGACAGGGGGTATGCCAAATTCCTTGACATGGATTCCTTCATTGATTATTGGATAGTATTCGAGGTCATGGGGAACCATGAACTGGGTAATCCCGGCAGCGTCTACATGTATAAGGATGTAGGGACCAAGCTATTCGCCGGCCCTTGCTGGGACTTCGACTGGGGAGTGCTGTCCTACAATACATCGCCGCATGCCAAGGGCGGACTGGTTAACCGATATGCAATCTGGTATGCCCGTCTGTTCGAAGATCCTGCTTTCCGCAATAAGGTTAAAGCCCGCTTTCAGGAGCTTCTTCCCCAGCTTTCCACAATTCCTGACTATATTGAAGAATGCCGGACCATGCTCCGGAAGTCTGCTGCACTGAATTTCGCCCTTTGGAACCCTGCAGAAGATAGCAGCCAGAACGGCGGACACATCATCAACGGCGACGAGAACATGAGTTTCGATGCTGCCGTATCCCTTCTGAAACAAATTTATAATGAAAGGTTGGATGTCATCCTTTCTAATCTTTGAAATAATACTTACCTTTGAAAGATATGAAAAATACTTCACGTATCCTTATAGCCCTCGCGGCAATCAGCTTCCTGGTCTCTTGCAATAACCAGGTGGCACCTGCGATTCCGGCAGATAAAGGAATCGAAGCCAAAGTCGAGAAAACCCTCAAGGGAATGGATCTGGATGCCAAGATCGGCCAGATGGTCCAGTTGAACATCGACCTCGTTACCGACGACAAAGGCTTGGACGAAGCCAAGATGGCCCGTGTTTTCGGCCATTGGAAGATAGGCTCCATCCTTAACGTATATAAGGGGCAAGCCCAGACAAGGGAAAAGACCGCCGAACTCATCTCCGGCATACAGGAAGCCTCGATGAAGTACATCGGCATTCCTTGCATCTACGGCCTGGATATGATACATGGAGCCTCATATCTTAGCGAAGCTACATTCTTCCCTCAGGAAGTCAATATAGCCGCTACTTTCGATCCCGTGCATGCGGAGAACATGGGCCGCGTCATGGCCTATGAGACCAGGGCTGCAATGTGCCCCTGGATATTTTCTCCCGTGATGGATCTCGGCCGCGACCCCCGCTGGCCCCGTCTTTGGGAAAGTTTCGGCGAAGATGCTTATCTTCAGTCCGTGATGGCCGTGGCAGAGACCAAGGCCGTGCAGGGGGAGGATCCTAATGAAATAGGTCCGGAGAAGGTGGCCGCTTGCCTGAAGCATTATATGGCCTATGGCGCTCCTTGGACCGGAAAGGACAGGACTCCTGCCATACTCTCCGAACAGGACATGCGAGAGAAGTTCTTCCGTCCCTTCAAGGAAAGCATCGAGGCCGGAGCTCTTTCGGTGATGGTTAATTCCGCCAGCGTCAACGGCGTTCCTACCCATGCTAACAAGACCTTGCTGACCGATTGGCTGAAAGATGGCCTGAACTGGGATGGTATGATAGTTACCGACTGGGCAGACGTCAACAACCTCTTCACCCGCGAACATATTGCAGCCGACCGCAAAGAAGCACTTGCCCTTGCAATCAACGCAGGTATAGATATGGTCATGGAACCTTATGATACCCTTTGCTGCGTGGACCTTAAGGCCGCCGTCGAAGAAAAACTCATCCCCATGAGCCGCATCGACGACGCCGTACGCAGGGTGATCCGCCTGAAATACCGTCTTGGACTCTTCGAGAATCCTGTTTGGGATACTTCTGCCTATGACAAATATGCTTCCGAGGACTTTGCCGCCCAAGCCAGGCAGGCAGCCCTGGAATCCGAGGTCCTGCTGAAGAACGAGGGCGTGCTGCCCATCAAGAAGGGCTCCCGCATACTTGTTACCGGCCCCTGCGCCAACTATATGCGTTCTCTCAGCGGCGGATGGTCCTATACCTGGCAGGGGACTAATGACCCTGCATATGTGGGCCGTTTCAATACTATCTACGAGGCCCTCTCCAACAAGTTCGGCTCCGACAAGGTCCGTTATGTCCCCGGTGTCGTATTCGATGAATCCAACTGGCAGGTAGATAAGGAACAGGGAATCTCCGCCGCAGTGTCCGCAGCCCGTCAGGCAGATGTTGTTGTGGCCTGCCTCGGGGAGAACAGCTATTGCGAAACTCCCGGCAATATCGACGACCTCAATCTTTCGGAGAACCAGAAGGAACTCCTCAAAGCTGTCGCCAGCTGCGGCAAGCCCGTTGTGCTGGTGCTGAACGAAGGGCGTCCCCGCATCATCGGAGACATCGAACCTCTTGCCCAGGCTGTCGTGGACGTAATGCTGCCCAGTAATTATGGTGCGGATGCTCTCGCGGAGCTGCTTTCCGGAGATGCCAACTTCAGCGCCAAGCTTCCTTTCACCTATCCCAAGCACATCAATTCCCTGCATACCTACGATTACAAGGTTTCCGAGCTGGTATCTACCATGGTCGGAGATTATAACTACGATGCCGTAATGGACGTACAGTGGCCTTTCGGAACCGGTCTCAGCTATACCAGCTTCGAGTATTCCGACCTGCGCTGCAACAAGGCTGAATTCAAGTCCGGGGATGTCCTGGAATTCGAGCTTGCGCTCAAGAATGTGGGGGAGATGGCAGGAAAGGAAGCCGTGCTTCTATACAGCAGTGACATGGTAGCCAGCCTGGTACCTGACGTCCGCCGTCTCAGGGCCTTCGATAAAGTGTCCCTGGAGCCCGGCGAGAGCTGCTTAGTCAAGCTCAGCGTGCCTGCAGACGACCTGGCCTTCGTCGGTCTGGACGGTAAATGGCATCTTGAGAAGGGTTCTTTCCGCTTTGCCGTGGCTAATTGCAGCATAACTCTGGAATGTACAGAAACAACCATAAAATGAACAGATTCTCGATTATAGCAGCATCTCTTATTTCACTGTCCTTGCTCTGTCTTTGCACGCCGAAGAATCAGGGCGGGTCGGACGATCCCGTGGGCGGTGATGACAATACTTTCAAAGTAGGAACGGTTCTTAGCAAGGACGCAAGCGATATCAGCACCTCTTCCGCGAAGCTGAACGGAGAGATTTCCGACTTCGGCGATGCTCCGCGCGAGCTTGGCTTCGAGTGGGGCTTCAGCTCCTCACGCCTGGACCAGACCATTCAGTCTGCCGACATACTCAGCTCCGGCAGCGGTTCATTCTCCGCCACTGTAGATGGCCTGGATCAGAATACGGAGGTATTCTACAGGGCTTATGCCATGTTCTGGGTAGATGGCAAGGGAACTTATTACTACGGCGATACCAAGTCCTTCAAGACGGAGAAGATAGCCGACAAGCCCTCGGGCATCATTCCTGCCTGGTATGAAGTGCCTTCTACCGACGCCAAGAAGGATGGCAGCTATATTACCGACGCCAGCAATTCCGATTATTATTATACCTATCATATGTGCCAGGGAGGGGAGAAGGGCCCCGGCGGAAAGACGGCCCGCAACTACACTCTCTGCTACAGCGCCAGCAAGCATTGCCCCGTTTGGGTGGCCGCACCCAGGCATTCCATGTATGTGGGCAGCTCGGGCAGGAACGATTCTTACAGGCAGGATCCCACCATACCCTCCGACATCCAATACACCGCCAAATCTACTGGCGGCGGCTGCAACAAGGGCCATATGCTGGGTTCTGCAGAAAGGACTTCTTCCGTTGCTACAAATAAGGATGTGTTCTACTATCCTAATATCGCACCTCAGCTTTCTTCCGGCTTCAATACCGGTGGCGGCGGATGGAATAACCTCGAGGACTGGGTAGATGAACAGGTTTGCAGCGATACTCTCTACGTGGTCATAGGCTGCTTCTTCGACAAGTTTACCGATGGTTATGGTTATACGGTCAATCCCGAGGTCATCAGCTATTGCGGACGGGACGATGTTGCCAAACCTACCATGTTCTATTACATCCTTATGCGCACCAAGAACGGTAGCAGCGGCAAGGCCCTCAAGGACTGCTCTGCGGACGAAATCAAATGCGCTGCCTTCGTGCGTGCGCATACCAACAGCCTCAAGGGGCAGAAGGTCAGCAGCAAGGAGATGATGAGCGTAAGCGAGCTTGAGAAGCTTACGGGATTCAGCTACTTCCCGAACGTGCCTAACGCTCCTAAAAATAGCTTCAAGGCATCTGAGTGGGGTTTATAAATTTTTTACGATTTTTCTTGCATATAAAAATTTATATTCCTTAATTTGCAAAAGCATGATCACAAGAAACGCAAATAACTGGTGGTGGCGCTTACAACTCAAAAAGTCGTAAGTTCCCTGCCGTGTATATAGGAGTGAAGCAGCATATCGGACTTACGATATGCTGCTTTTTTTATGCGAAATTATTAACAACCTTATAAAACACACCGTCATGAAACAGAAAAAATTCTTGCTTCCGGAATCCGAGATTCCTACCCATTATTTCAACATCCAGGCCGTCATGCCCAACAAGCCCCTGCCGTTCCTCAATCCTGCGACCAAGGAGCCCCTCAAGCCCGAAGATCTCTATCCCATCTTCTGCAAGGCATGCGCCGACCAGGAACTGAATCAGAAGGATGTCTGGATTCCCATTCCCGAAGAAGTCAGGGAGCAGTATGCAGCATACCGCTGCACCCCTCTGGTGCGCGCCTATGAGCTGGAAAAGGCTCTTGGTACCCCTGCACACATCTACTTCAAGAATGAGAGCGTATCTCCCGCAGGGAGCCACAAACTGAATTCCGCCATTGCACAGGCATATTATGCCAAAGAGCAGGGCGTGACCAACCTTACTACCGAGACAGGTGCAGGACAGTGGGGCGGTGCACTATCCTATGCTACCAAGAAATTCGGTATCGACTGCGCTGTATATATGGTAAAGGTCAGCTACGAGCAGAAGCCTTATCGTCGCTCCATCATGCAGACCTTTGGTGCTGCCATCACTCCTTCTCCTTCGATGTCCACCCGTGCCGGCAAGGATATCCTTACCCGCAACCCTAACGACCGCGGATCCCTCGGATGCGCTATCTCTGAGGCTATCGAACTTGCAGTCACTACTCCTAATTGCAAGTATGCCCTCGGTTCCGTGCTGAACCACGTCTGCCTGCATCAGACCGTCATCGGCCTGGAAGCAGAGAAGCAGATGGAGCTGGCAGGGGAGTATCCCGATATCGTAATCGCCTGCTTCGGCGGCGGTTCAAACTTCTCCGGTATCGCTTTCCCCTTCATGAGGCACAACATCCTCGACGGAAAGAAGACCCGTTTCATTGCAGCAGAGCCTTATTCCTGCCCTAAGCTTACCTGTGGCAAGTTCGAATATGACTTTGGCGACGAGGCCGGTATGACCCCGCTTCTCCCTATGTTCACCCTCGGACACAGCTTCAAGCCCGCATCCATCCACGCAGGAGGACTCCGCTATCACGGAGCAGGTGTCATCCTCAGCCAGCTGATGAAGGACGGTTATATGGAGGCAGTGGATATCGAGCAGCTGGATTCCTTCAAGGCCGGCGTGCTTTTCGCCCAGACCGAAGGCATCATCCCCGCACCTGAATCCTGCCACGCTATCGCAGCCACCATCAACGAGGCTCTCAAGTGCAAGGAAA
>JAILMV010000178.1 GCA_024692185.1 Bacteroidales bacterium
GCCACATACTGGTCATTACCCACCGCATACACCCTGTCACCGATGGGGTTCTCATGGGCAATGCTGTACTGCTGCCAGACATAGTTCCCAATCAGAATGACAAAGGCGATGGATATCACCAGCCCCACCGCCTCGATGGCAGTGTAGAGCTTGTTGCGGGAGAGGAATTTAAGATAGGATTTCATTAAAGTTCGTTCTTCACATCGCTGACTATCTGACCGTCGAACAAGTCAATCGTGCGCTGGGCACAGGCGGCGTCCTTCTGGGAGTGGGTCACCATCACGATGGTCGTACCTTCCGAATTGAGTTCCTTCAGCAGGTCCATCACTTCCTTGCCGTTCTTGGAGTCGAGGTTACCGGTAGGCTCATCCGCGAGGATCAGCTTCGGACCTGCAACCACGGCACGGGCAATGGCCACGCGCTGCTGCTGACCTCCTGAGAGTTGCTGCGGGAAGTGATTGGCGCGGTGGCTGATGGCCATGCGCTTCATTATCTCCGTAACCTTGGCCTTACGCTCGCTGGCACTGATGTTCAGGTAGCGGAGCGGCAGTTCGATGTTCTCATAGACATTGAGCTCGTCAATCAGGTTGAAGCTCTGGAACACGAAACCGATGTTGCCCTTGCGGAACTTGGTGCGCTCTTTCTCCTTGAGGTTTGCGACCTCGGTGTCCAGCAGCTTGTAGCTACCGCCGCTGGGATTGTCCAGAAGGCCCAGGATGTTCAGCAGCGTGGACTTGCCGCAACCGGAAGGTCCCATTATGGCGACGAATTCGCCGTCCTTGATTTCGAAGGAAACACCATTAAGTGCAGTAGTCTCGATTTCTTCCGTACGGAAGATTTTGGAAAGGTTGGTAACTTTGATCATGATATTAATGTTTTTTAATTGTTAATTCTCTTATTTACTCTTTCTTCAGCGATGACGCGGGGTTAGTTTCCGCGGCATGCCGCGCCTGCCAGAAAATGGAGACGAATGCTATGAGCGCGGTGAGGCCAGCCGCGGCCGCAAAGGCCCAGCCATAGCCGGACACCCGGTAGGCATACGACGACAGCATCAAGGCGGACAGGTGGATGGCGACGGGAATGGCAATCAGCGCCGCCACGCCCAGCAGGGCCATATATTCCAGGATGGTTCTCCAAGTTTCGCCCTGCATAGTGCTACCGAAAACCTTGCGGACAGCGATATCTTTCTCGCTCTCATCCGCATAATAGCTGCTCATCGCAATCAGGCCGAGCGAGGACATCAGCAGGCCCAGCAGCATAAAGAGCCGGACCAGCGACAGCCGCTGCCGCTCCGCAGCCAGATGGTCGGACAGGATATCGGGGATATAAGCGAAGTACTCGGGCGTTTCCTCAATGCCATATACGACATCACAGACTTTCTTGTAGATTCCGCGCAGGCTCTTCTCCGCTTCACGGTGGTCGCCGACTGTCTTGACCACCAGGCCGTACTGATCTTCCGAATTACCAATCACCACGTAACTGCCCGCATCGTTGAAGTAGTGCAGCACGTCGAACGAAGCATAATCGCCCAGGATTCCGCCGATTGCCCTGCCGCTGATATTATGATGTTCGAGATCCACCGTGTTCCGGTCGATTCCGAAATAGTCCATATCCTTCTCCGTAATCCAGACGGTCCCTTCTTCCGGCTCCTCGTTCTTCTCCAGAATATTGAAGCCGAAGATTTCGAAGGCGTCCCGGTCGCAGCTCTGTACGGCCATATTGAGAGTCCCACGATCCTTGTCTTCCGCCTGCCATTGTTCCATCATTCCCGGGAAATAGGTGCTGTGACCCACCCGCTCCACACAAGGCAGAGACGAGATACACTTCAGCATCAGCCAGCGCAGGTCATCATCCTGGGTATCGATATAGAACACATCCTCTGCATCCACTCCCAGCGGCCGGTTGAGCATATGGGATACCTGCAGGCCGAGCACTATGGCTAGCGACAGCAGGATGATGGAGAAGGCATGCTGCAGGACGATGAACACCTTGCTGAACACGTGCTTGCTCTTGGCCCGGTACGTTCCCTTGACCACGGCGATGGCCGGATAGCGGGACATCAGCCGCGCCGGGAGGATGCCCAGGACCAGGGAGACGATGAGGACGAACGCCCCATAGACCCCCAGCCACGCCGGAGTACAGAGTACGCGCACGGGCAGGTTGTTTCCCAGGATCCGATTGAACCACGGTGTCAGCCATTCAGCCAGCAACAGGGCGAACACGAAACAGACCGCGGTAAAAAACAGGCTCTCCAGCAGCCAGGAGGCAAAAAGCGCATGCTTCCCGGCGCCCAGGATACGGCGGGCAGCCATTTCCTTAGCCCGTTTGCCCGATAGGGCCACGTTGAGATTGACATAGTTGAAGACGGACGAGATCAGAAGCAGTAGGGTGATGAGCAGCAGTATCCTGGTATATAGGAGATTGCCTTTCTGGAGTCGGAGCGTGTTCTTCGGGCTGTACCAGAGCTCGTCGTACCGGACCACGCCGCTGTCTTCCAGGATATCCCGCATTCTCAACTCTTCGAAGGCACGGGTCAGCAGCGTATCGGCTTTCTCTTCCAGCAAAGCTCTGTCCGTCCCGGCTTTGACCTTGACGAAAGGGATCACATCCATTATCTGGGGTCTTCCCTTCCGGTTCGTCAGGTTCTCGATGTTGTAGATGACGTCGACATCTCCGAAGATGGGGTTGGGCGTCTCCTTGATGACGGCAGCGACCGTATAATGATCGTTGAGCCGCTTGCCCAGCACCTCGCCGTCCGTCCCGAGCTGGTTGGCAAACTCACGGCTGACGATGACATTGTCCTTATCGCGCAGCACCTCGGCACTTCCCTCCTCGAATTCGGCCGGGAAGATGTCGAAGAAATCCCCGCCCACCATATACCCTCTGGCGTGGAACTTCCGGCCTTCGACGTCGATCAGGTCCTTGCGGTCCGGGCCGACAGTCCAGAAGGAAGCCGCCAGTTCGACCTCCGGGATGCTTTCCTTCGCCCGGTCTGCAAAGCCCCATGACATTCCGGTCACGTCGGACGCCATGCTTTTGACATGAAAGCTATACACATTCTCATAGTCAGGGACATTCCGGGTCATCCCGTGCTGCAGCCAGACAAAATGCCCGGTCAGCAGGACGAACGCCAAGCTCACGGCAAGCCCCACCGCCTCTATGGCAGTGTAGAGCTTGTTGCGGGAGAGGAATTTAAAGTATGATTTATTC
Source organism: Bacteroidales bacterium (assembly GCA_024692185.1). Classification (GTDB taxonomy): domain Bacteria; phylum Bacteroidota; class Bacteroidia; order Bacteroidales; family UBA932; genus Cryptobacteroides. The sequence continues at coordinate 3,211 of JAILMV010000178.1, forward strand.
ATTCTTTAAGGATTCTACAGGATTGGCATTTGCGGCCCTCCAGCTCTGGATGGTGACCACGGCTACGGTGATGGCCGTAATCAGGGCGAAGGTCAGCAGGAATATCCACACGGGCACCGGGGCCTGATAGGCGAAGCCGGCACGCCAGGCTATTATCACATAGTATGCAATGGGGACGGCTATAAGGAAGCTCACGGCGGCCACTACTATGTATTTCTTGTTTATCATACGGAGTATTCCTCCCACGGTTGCACCGTTCACCCGGCGCACGGCTATCTCCTTGCGGAGGAACTGGGTCTCGAAGAACACCAGGCCGATGATGCCTATTATGGCTATGAGGAGGGCCACCAGGGAGGCGAGGGTGACAAGACGTCCCAGAGCCTTCTCATTGCTGTAGTATTCCTCTATATATCCTTTGAGGGGTTTGACCGATATGTAGGAAGGATCGGAGATAGCTATGTTCTCCGTTATGTAAGAGGTGACGGCCTGGATATCCGCCCCGGGGGCGAGCTTGACGTACATTACCCTGAAATAGCGCCAGGCCTGCTTTCCCCAGACCATGAACGCGAACGGGCCGACGGCGTGTTGCAAGGCCTTGAAATTGAAATCATCGACCACGCCTACAAGTTCTCCCGGTTCATTGGCGTGGGCCGGGAATTGCCCGCCTACGCGGAAAATGTCGGGATAAGTATCCATAAAAGTCTTGTTGACAACGAAGACGCCGCCCTCAGACTGATCATCAGCTTTGGTGAAACCGCGCCCTTCGAGAATCTTGAAGCCGAAGAATTCCAGGAAATCCACATCCACGGGATATACTTCGAAAACTATCAATTCGCCCGCGTCGGTGTTTCCGCGGCTCCAGCTCATCCTGAGATCGGCTACCAGTTCGCAATCGGCGAAGGTGACATCCACTATGTCCGGATTCTTGAGCATGTTGCCCTCCACCACGTCCTGTTTC
>JAILMV010000184.1 GCA_024692185.1 Bacteroidales bacterium
GCGGCAGTCTTGCGCATCAGGGCGTCGGCCTCTTCGAAATTATTGCCAATCTCTCCTTCCAGGATAGCCTCCTTCACAACTTCCTTGATCTGTCCGATGGTGTTGCAGGGCTCTATCCCGAATACTTCCATTATATAATCGCCGCTGATGGGGTTCTTGAAGTTGCGCAGGGCATCTTTCTCCTCCACCTCCACGAGTTTGCGCTTGACCAGTTCGAAGTTCGCCTTGATCTTTGCTACTTTCACTGGATTGCGGGAGGTGATGTCCGCGTTGCAGAGGGTCATTAGGTCGTCGATGTCGTTCCCTGCGTCGAAAAGCAGCCTGCGGACGGCAGAATCTGTGACTTCGTCGTCCACCAAGGCAATCGGCCGCATGTGCAGCCAGACCAGTTTCTTGACGTATTTCAGTTTCTCGTCCAGGGGGAGTTTCAGGGCAGAGAATATCCTGGGAACCATCTTTGAACCTACCACGTCGTGCCCGCGGAAAGTCCAGCCAGTGCCCGGCTCATACTTCTTCACGACCGACTTGCCTACGTCGTGCAGCAGGGCTGCCCAGCGAAGCCAGAGATTGTCGGAGACTGCGGCCACGTTGTCCAGCACCGCCAAGGAGTGGGCGAAGATGTCCTTGTGCCCGTGTCCGTCGATGTTTTCCACGCCTTTGAGAGCATCTATCCAGGGGAGGATAATGGGCAGCAGACCGGCCTCGTCCATAAGGTAGAAGGCCTTGGAGGGCTGATTGCAGAGCAGCATCTTGTTGAGCTCCTCGGCTATCCTCTCTTTCGAAAGGATTTCCATCCTCGGGGCCATCCTGCGCATGGATTCGATGGATTCGGGGACTATGCTGAACGGATGCTCCGGTGTGCTGAGACGGGTTGCAAAGCGTACGGCGCGAAGCATCCTCAAGGGATCGTCCGAATAGGTGGTGTCAGGGTCTAGGGGAGTGCGGATTACGCCTGCTGCAAGGTCCTTGATGCCTCCGAAGGGATCTACCAGTGCCCCGAAATCTTCTTCCTGGAGGGAGAAGGCCATGGCGTTTATGGTGAAGTCCCGGCGGAGCTGGTCATCCTCGATGGTGCCGTTCTCCACTATGGGATTGCGGGATTCCCTGCGGTAGGACTCCTTGCGTGCTCCCACGAACTCTATCTCGTCCCCTTCGAAATGCAGCATGGCCGTGCCGAAATTCTTGAATACGGTCACGTGGGCCTTGCATTTCTCCCCGACGGCGCAGGCGAAATCGATGCCGCTGCCTTCCACTACTATGTCGATGTCGTTGCCTTCCCGGCCGAGGAAGCAGTCGCGCACATATCCTCCGATGGCGAAGGCACGTACGCCGCGCTCGCGGGCAGTTTCACTCACGATCCTGAATATCTTCTTCTGTACGTATTGCGTTGTCAGTGTGGACATTACTTGTTCATTTCCTGATATGTGGGTATCTTTTCTATAGCCTCGAAGCTGCCGCCCTTCCTTTCGTAGGCGTAGGTGTCGTTCCCGTTGGTGAGAAAGATGTACCTGACGTGCTGCACGGAAGTATAGCGCAGGGCCTGTTCCGCCACGGATTCCTTTATCTGGACGTCCGGACGCTTGCATTCCACTACTGCCAGGGGCTCTCCGTCGGAGGAGTAGATGACTATGTCCGCCCTCCAGCTCTTCTGCCCGAACTTCATTGGTACCTCGCTCATCATCAGCCAGCTGGGCACCTTGGCGGCATCGGAAAGCACGCCTATGAACCACTGCCTCACCCTTTCTTCGGGCGTGGCCGCGACCCATTTGCGCCGCAGGGGATCATAGTATTTGGGGCTTTCAGGCATTCAGTATCTTGGCTGTGAGTTCTATCAGCAACTGGTCAGGAGCCGTGGCAGCACCGTCCCCGCCTTTGCCCAGATAGTCGAATTCGCAGAGCATCGATATTACCTGCATGGCGGAAGGTCTGGGATAGTTGCGTACGGCTGCGTCGTACTCCCTCAGAAAGTAGGGGTTGACTCCTAAGATGGCGGCCCGCTCCTGCTGGCCCATTTTCGGATTCTTCGCGAGGGCGGCCTCGTACTTGAGAATACGATAGAAGTGGGTGTAGAGGGCGCTGACGGCCATAGGCATGGCAAATTTTGCGGCCGTGCCTATGTGGGTGGCAATCTTCAGGGCCTTGGCGGAATTCTTCATCGAGAGTTCGCGGGTGAGCTCGAAGATGCTGTACTGGCGGGAGATGCCCACGTTCTTTTCCACATCCTCCACCCGGACTTCCGTGCAGCCTTCGGGAAGGTTGCGCAGCAGTTTTTCGGTTTCCGCCACTATCACCGAGAGTTCGGTTCCGGCAGATTCTCCCAGCAGCGCTGCTGCCTGAGGCTCGATATGGAGCTTGCGCTCGGCATAGTAGGAAGATATCCAATTGCCTATCTCATAGTCGCGGATGGCGGGAGAGTCCACCACTACGCCATTTTTCTGGACGGCTTTGTAGAGACCCCTGCGCTTGTCGGCAGATGCCTTGTGCATCAGCAGCACCAGCACCGTGGAATCGAGGGGCTCGTTGCAATATACGGCCAGATCCTCCAGTCCCTTCATCTGCTGGGCCTCTTTCACTACTACCAGCTGGCGTTCGGCCATCATGGGGAAACGCCTTGCCGTGGTGGTTATCTGGGATGCGCTGACATCCGGACCGTAACAGATGGTTTCGTTGAAATCCTTCTCGAAATCCTGAAGGCAGTTGTCCACTATGGCCTGGCAGACCAGTTCCGGATAATATGGCTCGTCCCCCATAAGCAGGTACACGGGAGCGAATTGCCCCGCTTTTACGGAGCTGATTATTTCCCTGCACTGCTGGGCAACGTTGACGCTAGTCTTGGCCATATCAATACAAATTTAAGAGCAAGTCGAGACAAAAGCAAATTTATTTGATTTATTATTATCTTTGCGAGTTACAATAAAAAACGATAATAAATTTCAACTACAATGGCAATTATCGAATGCAGGGAAGTCTGCAAAAGTTTCGGAGAGAAGGTTGCCCTGGATCACGTAAGCATCAGCATTCCCGAAGGAGGAATCTTCGGTCTGCTCGGTCCTAACGGAGCCGGTAAGACTACTCTCATCAGAATAATCAACCGTATAACCGTGCCCAATGGGGGAGAGGTCCTCTTCCGCGGCAAAGCAATAACTCAGGAGGATGTCGAAAAGATAGGATACATGCCTGAGGAGAGGGGGCTCTACCGCAAGATGAAAGTCGGCGACCAGGCAATGTATCTCGCCCAGCTCAAGGGAATGAGCTACGGTGCAGCCCAGAAAGCCCTCAAGGAATGGTTCGTCCGTTTCGGAATCCAGGATTGGTGGGGCAAGAAGGTAGAGGAGCTTTCGAAGGGTATGGCCCAGAAACTCCAGTTCATCACCACCGTGGTGCACAAGCCCTCGTTGCTTATCCTCGACGAGCCTTTCAGCGGTTTCGACCCGGTCAACGCCGAGATGATCCGCAAGGAAATCCTCCGCCTGAAGGAAGAAGGAGCAACCATCATCCTTTCCACCCACAATATGGAAAGCGTGGAGGAACTCTGCGACGAGATAGCCCTGATCAACAAGAGCAAGCTGGTTCTCTGCGGAGGCGTGGAACATATCCGCCGCGAATATGGCAACAATAACATCGAAATCGAATATACTGATGCCGAGGGCCGCCACAGCGAGGTCGTATCCCGCGAGAAAGCCGGCAACGACGTGCTTCAGTCCTTCATCGACAAGGGCGTTACAATCAATTCCTACAAGGAACTGATGCCCAGAATGAACGATATCTTCATCAAGCTTGTTACCGGTGAGGAGGCCGGAGAAAAATGAATTTTCACAGAACTGGGATAGTACTTACCCGCGAGTATCTGAATAAAGTCAAGAAAAAGAGTTTCCTCATCACCACCTTCTTGGTTCCGGTACTGTTCGCAGCCCTCTGCATACTGCCTTCCATCCTGATGATGAATGCCAAGGAGAAGAAGCAGAACGTGGCCGTGGTAGATTATTCGGGCATAGTTATGCCCTTCTTCGAGAA
>JAILMV010000014.1 GCA_024692185.1 Bacteroidales bacterium
ATGATTTGCTGTCTGACAGGTTTCATGGGTTGTGGCAAGACGTCCATTGGTCGGCTTGTCGCTTCCATGGCGCCGGAAGTCAGCTTCATCGATCTGGACGAGGAAATCGAAGTGCGCGAAGGCCGCAGCATTCCTGCAATATTCTCTACGGACGGCGAAAAGGCCTTCCGCAATATAGAAAGAAACACTCTATCAGAACTCCTGCGGGCAGCGTGTCATTCCCCCTTCGGGAGTTCGCTTCGCTCACCCCACCATCCCTTCGGGACGGTCCCCCCGCTACCGAACCGCGGGTGTTACGTCCCTCAGGGGGAACGCACGCTGCCCGCAGGGGTGCTGCTCTCGCTAGGAGGAGGAACTTTGATGGATGCGGAGAGCAGGGAGCTGGTGAGGGAGAATTGCAAATGCATCTACCTGCGCGCAACGCTGGAAACACTGGCCGAGAACCTGCGGGAGGCAGGTACGGAAGGCCGGCCCATGCTGAAACTTGCCCCCGGCGAAAGCCTGGAGGGCCGCATACGGAATCTGATGGCGGAACGCAAAGAGGTCTATGAAAGCTGCGCCGAGCTCATAATCGACATCGACCGCCTCGACTACCCCACCATAGCGCAGCAAATCCTCAACTCATTCGGGCAATAAAGCCCTCGGGACTCAAGAACAAAGTTCCATTATTTAACGATTATGACATTGGGCACAACGCGTTCGCCTTCGTGGTCGAAACGCTTGTTGTCGTAGGGATGGTTCACTACACCGGTCCCGGCAGACCAGAGCGTGGAAGATCCGCCGCCGTCCAGGTTCAGGGCCTCGTACATTCCGAGAGACTCGCAGAGCAGCTGGAGCTCATTTATGCTCATACCTTCTCCCTGTCCGGGGAAACGGCCGTCAACCACAATGAAATACAGCCAGCCATCGGAGGTATATCCCAGAATCGTACGGGGGTGACGTTTGGCATAGAAGCGGCGGTAAGAGCGGGATCCGTCATTTTCGTAGATGATGGGGAGGCCGTCTTCCAGGAGCACGGGGCCGGAAACGATGGCTTCACGCCAGCCTTTTGCCGCCTTAGCGGTGGTCAAGGAATCAACGGATATGATATCGATCTTCTTCCCCTTCCTGTCCTGGATCCTGAACATGCCGTTGCAACGATTCACGCCATCGGAGGTAAGGGAGCAAAGCACCTTACCTTCGTCTTTGACAAAGGTGACAGGCATCACATTTCCGTCGAAATAACTGCCGTTGATGGCAGCCAGGGCCTTATTGTCCTTGCCGAACTTGCTGGTGATGGCTGCCTTGGGGCCGTCGGATTCGACTATGGACACCGAATGATCCTGGGTCCTGAAGCGGATGAGGGATATATCCTGCACGCTGCCGAAAACCTTCACGGAGGCATGACCTTGCTCTACCTTGGACCCGCTGACGGGCTGCCATCCCCAGTCGGTAGATTTCAGGATAGCGAGGGGCTCGTGGTTGATGATCTTGCGCTTGGAAGCACGGATAATCGGGAGATAATGCTCCTTGAAGTCGTTCCAGTTATAGTACGGTCCCTGCACTGGCGCGAGCGGAAGAGTAGCTTCCTGCTCGTTTACCAGAAGCTTGAAAAGTATATTGCCGGAGGCGTTCCTGAAGAACACGAACTGGGCGGAGGCTCCCATGGGGATCTTGTAGCTCGGGAATATCTCCAGACACTCTTCGAAAGAGGAGGTGGAGCGGCCGCATCCGTCCGCATCCAGGAGTACCAGGAGCGGGGCGATGCCGGAATCATGCCCGAAACGGAGTCGAAGCTGAGTGCTTCCGGATGCCATGTCGGCATCGGCAGTCTCGATTATCTGACCGAGGGTGAACGCGGCATAATCCATGATCAGGCTTTTGGAGCCCTCCAGGTAGGCTACATCGACGAAATATCTGGCAGATACGCCCTTCCAGATGCGGTAGAGTTCTTCGGAAGAGAATAAACCATCGAAGTAATCGCGGTCAGTATCCAGACAGTACTTCGTGTCGACGATCAGCGAATGCAGATAATCGAAGAAATGCAAGGGCGTGGTTTTCAGGGTGTTCTTTATGACATCTTCGTCCGTAAAGATGCGGCATGCCAACTCTTTCCACGGCACGCTTTCTTCGAAGTAGTTGCTTACGGCCGTCTTGCAGGCATCTCCACAGCTGAAACTACCCTTTATAAGGTACGGATTCATCTGCTGGCTAGGCTGAAGCCAGGATGCAAACTTGACCGATGCATCTGCCGAGATATCGATGTCCTTGTCCCGGGCCTGAAGGCCGGAGAGGCAGGACCACATGCTCATGATAACCCTAGTGACTTCGGTAGATGAGGCCTCCACATGGGTGGGGCCGTCGAATACCTCGGGGAAACGCTCAAACATGCGTTCAGCAATCCCCCGGTGCTGTTTCTGCCCGAGCTTGGTAAGGTTTCCCTTGCATAACCAAGCCTTCCGGAAGAAGGGCTCATAGCGGGCGAGGAACTCCTTGCCGGCATCGGTGAGTTCGCCGGCTTCCGATGCCTTCTTAAACCAGTTGTAGATGGCTTCGTATTCGCTGGTGCACCAGCGTGCGCCATGTCTGGCGAACTGGCTTATGTAGAAGGGTTCATACCCCTCCGGTGCGGGAGTCATAGCCGGGAGCGCGCCGGCATCGTACACATAAAAGGATCCGGCCACCCTGGCAGAATCCTGCCGAATAGCTTCTTTATAGGTCTGCGCCGAGCCTAAACCCGGGAAACAGATTAAAATCGACAGTATTATTGATAGTTTCTTCACAGCGAATGTGCCCATTGGCAGTTAAAGTTCCACATATCTTGGTCGAAGCGTTCCTGGTCGAATGGCTCGCCGGCATCGAATGCCGCCATAACGGCATCGAAGAACCTGCTCCAGCGTACTTTGTAATAGCTCTCCACCATATCGTCCCACTCGCGGTTAGCATAATCGCAAAGATAAGGAGAATCTCCCCAAATGCTAATGATGCTGCGGGCATTCATCTCATAATAATCTTTCTCTTCCGCAGTCTTTCCCCATCCACGGGCATCCCGGATCCAATCTGCGAGCGAGAATTCCGGGCGCGTTCTAAGAACGGAGATGAGGCTGTCGCATATTCCGAGGAATTCTTCGGCGGAGGAGGCCATTCCTGCCCTGTCCCCTGCCTTGTATGCGGCGGTAAAACTGTCGCGGACCGCAAGTGCCTTATTGCTCAGGGCCTGCCTCCTGGCATTGGCAAGGTCGAATCCGAAATAGTCCGAAGCGCCTTCCACCTTCTCGATGAGGGAAAGTGCCGTTTCCATATCGGCGATGTCGTATCCGCGCTTGATTTCGGTAGTCCAGTTTCCGCGTCCCTCAAGGCAAGGCTGGACGCAGATTATGCTGGAACTGGATGTGCTGGTGTGGGTTATGCATACCTTGTCGGCCATCTGATGCCAATAAGCCCGGAAGTTGGAATCCTCCCTTCCCAAATGCCTGTCGGCTATGTTGTCCAGATACTCATCGACCGTGCTCCAATCGGACCATGCCTGCGCCAGAACGGCCTCATAGACTGTTTCGTTCACTCCGAAACCCTCCAAGGTGGATCCGATTCCGACAAAGCCCGGGCCGCCTTCTGCCCTGCTGTCTGATATGAGCCTGGCGTTATGATGATAATCCCCTTCAATCTCGGTCATACCGCCGAAGTTTCCCAGATAGCACCAGATGAATTTCTGGCCATAGAAGCTTTCGGTACGACGCCAGATTTCCACATAATCGCCTTCATAATCCAGGAGAATCATCTTCCCTTGCGGGACAGCGGTCAAGTAGGCCTCTATCCTTTCCGGCGTCCATTTCCGGCGGGCGCTGATGAAGAGCCATCCCATCTGCATCCAGACTGCGTCGGGATCCACTGCAGCCATCGATTCATAAACTCCGGAAGATATCTTGGCAAGATACTCCGGTTCCCACGACGGAGGCGAAACTTCATTGAATAGATCCACCCCGTAAATATGGTCGGTGCCATACATCCTCGTCTGCTCCTGCAGGAAGTCCTTCTGGATTTGTGCGTAGATAGGATCCTCGGAAGAAAGGAAAGTGCAGCGGTATTTCCCGTCGAATTTGCACCAACTGCGCACACGGGAGGTATCGATGGGATCAGGCAACTGCTCGGCAAGTTCTGCCGGGACATGTCCGGAGAATGCCGGGAGCACCGGCTTCATATTCAGTTTGCGCTCGCGGCGGAGTATGCGTTTCTGAAGCTTTGCCTGACCATCTATCCAATTTTGTGGCAGAGGCCCCTGCCAGCGGTCGATATTGTTCATGCGTTGCCACGGCAGGTGCGCAGGGCCGGTAAAAAAGGAGCGGATCTGCTCGTCGGAGAGGCCATACTTACGCCAGACCTTCTGCCAGACCGCCTCCTGTCCGGTAATGGCCAGAGGCATGTTTACTCCGTTGAGTGCCATCCAGTCGATGAAACGCTCCCACTGCTTCCAAGTCCACCAAGGCATAGTGTAGCCGAAGGTGCAGTAATTCA
>JAILMV010000044.1 GCA_024692185.1 Bacteroidales bacterium
CGCACCTTCTGGACCGTGGGCCTGGTGCAGTTCTTCTGCTGGGCAGCCTTCCTTTATATGTGGACCTATTCCAACGGTACCCTGGCCTACAATTGCTGGGGCGGCGTCACCGATACTGCCTCCAAGGCTTATCAGGACGCCGGCAACTGGGTAGGTGTGGCCTTCGCCGTGCAGGCGGCCGGTTCCATCATCTGGGCTACCATACTTCCTAAGTTTCAAAATCTAAAGCTTGCCTATGTGGTAAGCCTGCTGATCGGTGCCGTAGGATTCGCCAGCCTCTTCTTCATCCACGACAAGTTCGTGGCCTGCGGGGCTTACTTCCTCATCGGCGCAGCCTGGGCAGCAATGCTGGCCCTGCCTTTTACCCTTCTCACCAATTCCCTCGAGGGCAATCCCCACATGGGCAGCTACCTCGGGCTCTTCAACTGCACCATCTGCCTGCCGCAGATAATCGCAGCCGCTACCGGCGGCTTCGTGCTTAAGATTCTCGGCGGCAGCCAGGCCATGATGCTGGTAGCAGCCGGTGTGTTTTTGGTAATAGGAGCTATATTTGTAAAATTCATAGATATTAAACATAAAGGTTGATATGAAAAGATTTTTCACTTTGATCGCAATCACGATACTCAGCCTGGTGGGCACCAAACTGTCCGCCCAGGGCTATCTGGTAAAGGGTGTCGTGGTTGATCCTCTTGGTCCCGTGTACGGAGCAACCGTGCTCGAAAAGGGAACGTCCACTGGTGTTTCCACCGGGCTTGACGGTGATTTCCAGTTCACTGTTTCCGGCCCCGACGCCATCGTCGAGGTGAGTTGCATCGGTTATACCACCCTTACTTTCAAGGCCTCCGAGGTCCCTGCTACCATCAATCTTTCCGAGGATACCACCTTCCTCGAAGAGGTAGTGGTCATCGGTTATGGCTCCCAGAAGAAGAAAGAGGTTACCGGTAGCGTGTCCTCCATCAAGAGCGAGGACTTCAACGCCGGCGTGAAGACCAACCCCATGGGTCTCCTCCAGGGCAAGGTCGCAGGTCTTAACATCATCAAGACCACCTCCGATCCTACCCAGACAGGTTACAATATCCAGATCCGCGGTTTCTCCACCCTCGACAAGGGCGCTGGAACTTCTCCGCTCTACATCGTGGATGGTGTTCCCGTCAGCAATATCGATAACATCTCCAGCGACGAAATCGCTTCCATGGACGTGCTCAAGGACGGCTCCGCTGCTGCTATCTACGGAACCCGCGGTACCAACGGCGTCATCATCATCACCACCAAGCGTGGCGAGAACTTCGATGATGTGGCGGATACCCACGTGGAGTATTCCGGCTATGCATCCCTTTCCGTGAAGAACGGCGACATGGGAATGGCCAGCCCCGAAGAGTACCGCAATCTTGCGGAACTCAGCAATGGAATGGTGAAGCCTTCCCTGTACACCGCTGCCGATGGCAGCACTTACAATACCGACTGGCTCGGTGAGATTACCCGTTCTGCCGCCATGGCACACAACCATAACGTGGCCATCGTAGGTTCTTCCCGCAAGTTCAACTACCGTGCATCCATCAACTACAAAAATGCCGAGGGTATTGCCAAGAACACTAACCGCAACGAGTTCATAGCTAAGCTCGCCGCCGGCCAGAAAGCTCTCGACGGATGGCTGGAGCTCCAGTACGATCTCTCCTACATGCATTATCGCAATGATTTTTTCTGCGGAGATTTCAAGTACGCCGCGCTGCTTAACCCCACTTATCCTATCTATGACAGCACCACCGATACCGGTTACTATTTCCCTACGGAGACCGGTGCGGTCAACCCTGTGGAGAATATGAACCGCAAGGAGTCCTACGGCGATGGCAACTACTTCCGTGGAAGTGTCAAGGCAACGCTTAACGTCAAACCCATCGAAGGCCTCAAGATCAATGCCTTCGGTGCCGTGGAAGAAGGCGACAACCGCAACTTCTCCTACAATCACGGAGTTAACACCAACATATCCGATTCCGGAACCGCTGCCCGCGGAAACAATTTCAGCTACAGCCGCCTGCTCGAAATCACTGCTGATTACGTGCATAATTTCAATGGCCACAGCCTGGCCCTCGTGGGTGGTTTCTCCTGGCAGAACTTCCTCTATGATGGTTCGGACATGTCCAACAAGGGTTTCCCTACCGACGATGCAAAATATTACCAGATTGGCAACGGTGACGCTACCAAGCAGTACCTGAACGTAAGTTCTTACAGGAACTCCAACACTCTGGCGGCCCTGTTCTTCCGTGCCAATTACAACTATAAGGACAAGTACCTGCTTTCCGCCTCCATACGTCGCGAGGGTTCTTCCCGTTTCGGCGCAAACCACAAGTGGGGATATTTCCCTGCACTCAGCGCTGGATGGCGTGTCAGCGGAGAAGACTTCATGAAGAACGTCGGCTGGGTGAACGACCTCAAGCTTCGTCTCGGTTTCGGTGTCACCGGTAACAACCTTGCCAGCGACCTCCGTTCCATCGAAATGCTCTCCAACGGCGGTACCTTCTGGTACAACGGTCAGTATGTCTATACTTATGCGGTTGCCCAGAACGTCAATCCCGACCTCAAGTGGGAGAAGAAATACGAGTACAACTTCGGTGTGGACTACAGTCTGCTCGACAACCGTCTCTTCGGTAGCTTGGATATCTACTATCGCCACACTGCCGACCTGCTCTGGGATTATGAGGTTCCTACCCCTCCTTATCAGTTCCATACATTGCTCGCCAATGCCGGTCAGATGGACAGCTACGGCGCAGAACTCTCCCTCAGCTATGTTGCAATAAAGAAGGCGGATTTCACCTGGACCACGACTCCTACCATCTCCTTCAACCGCAACTACATCACCAAGCTTTCCGATCCCGAGAAGGGCTTCAACTACAAGGAAACCACTTCCGGCGGCGTGGGTGAGAATGGTATCATGAATACCAACACCCAGATCCTCATCGAAGGTGAGCCCGTCGGTGCATTCTACGGCCTCGACTTCGCTGGATTCAAGTCCGACGGTACCTGGATGTTCAACACGCCCGAGGGTGGTGTCGTGTCCGGCGCCAATGCAACGGAGGGCCATCGTCAGGTAATCGGAAATGCCCAGCCTCTGTTCACTTTCGGATGGAACAACTCCCTCCGCTACAAGAACTGGGACGCCGCCCTTTTCTTCCGCGGCGTATTCGGTAACAAGATACTCAACCTTACCCGCTGGGCCTACGGTCCTCAGGATTCCCAGACCTTCAACGTGTTCATGAAGGATATCGACGGAGCCAACACCGTCCTTTCCGACAAGGCCCATTTCTCCAGCTATTATCTGGAAGATGGTTCCTATCTGAAGTTGGACAACCTTACCGTAGGTTATACCTTCAAACTTAAGGAAAACAAGCTCATCCGCTCTGCCCGCGTCTATGCTACCGGCCAGAACCTTCTCACCATCACCAAGTACAGCGGCCAGGATCCCGAGGTCAACACGACCGGCGTATGGGATGCAGGCATCGATTGGTGCTCATTCTATCCCACCGTTGCGACTTTCCTCGTAGGTGTAAACATCAGCCTCAACTAAAATACGACGGATATGAAAAAGATTATATTTGCTTCCATTGTTGCTATCCTTGCACTGAGCTCCTGCGACGGTATGCTCGACGAGGTCAATTATGGCAATCCGACAACCAAGGACATGATGTCCAAGGAAGAGAATGTTGCGCTTCTGGTAGGCCAGGCTTATGCAGACGTGAAATGGCTGCATGACCACTGGGGATACTGGGGAGTGGTAACCCTTACCGCAGATGAGGGCGTCTGCCCTATACGTATGCCCGACAAGGACTGGGCCGACGGTAACTACTGGCGCAACCTGAACACCCATAACTGGGACGTGATGGGTCAGGCATTCCGCAATATCTGGAATACCACCATCTCCGGTGCGGTGCTCTGCAACAAGCTTATCGCAACCCTCGAGAATAACAAAGAATCGATGTCCGATGCTATCTTCGCACAGTATGTCGGAGAACTCGAGGTAATGCGCAGCTACTACTACTATATGCTTTTCGACTGCTTCGGACGCATTCCTTACCAGGAAGAATTCGAAGCCACTACCGAGCCGCTCATGAATCCCGAAAAGGTCTGGAGCCGCCTGGTGGACTGCCTTGAGAAGAATGCCCCCAACCTGCCCGTGGTCAGCGACGCCAACCGTGCCGTCAACTACGGTCGTGCTACCCAGGGCTTCGCATATGCCCTGCTCGCACGTCTCTATCTGAATGCAGAGTCGTTCGGGTGCACTCCTTCCAACATCGACGTTACCAACAGCGTCACCAGCAAGATCAGCTCCTCGGCTGATTTCTACACCAACGCGGTGCGCTGCTGCGACGCGATTATCGACGCCAATTCCTATACCATCGAAGACAACTTCTTCACCAACTTCAAGATCAACAACGAAGGCAGCAAGGAGAACATCTTCGTGATAGTCGAAAACGGAAATGCCAAGTTCGACGCCCGCAGCAACGGTAGCATGTCGAACAAGCTCCGCCTCACCATACTTACCCTCAACTACAACCATCAGCAGACTTACAACATGATCGAGAAGCCTTGGAACGGGTTCTGCGCCCGTCCTTCCTTCATCGAGCGTTATAACAAGGAAGATGTCCGCGGCGCAGGTACCGATGCCGAACGCGCCCTCGGAACCAATGCCACCCATCAGTGGGGCTGGTTCGTAGGACCTATCTATGCTGCCGACGGCGTAACCCTACTCAAGGACAAGGACGAGGCCAAGTCCGATGCCATCATCGTGCCCACCCTCGAGTCCCTCACCGAGGCTACCGACCTCGAAGGTGCCCGTATGTTCAAGTACGAGGTTGACAGGGAAGGCAAGTACGATTACTGCGAAAACGACTTCGTCCTCTTCCGCTATGCCGACGTGCTTTGGATGAAGGAAGAAGCCATACTCCGTGGCGGCAGCGGCACCAGCGGTGCCAACAGCGCAGATTTCAAGCGCCTCCGCGCACGCTGCTTCGACTATAATACCGGGGATAAGGAAGCTGCTTATACCGCAGCATATCCCAACCTCGCACCCGGTGCCATCACCCT